>CACWOG010000119.1 GCA_902762455.1 uncultured Bacteroidia bacterium
GAGAGCCTTCTCGATCTCGTAAAGCGCGATTACAATATAGTTATAGGTCACGGCAACGGCCCGCAGGTCGGCAACATCCTCCTGCAGAACAATGCCGGCGAAAAGGTTTACGGACTTCCCGAAATGCCACTGGCAGTATGCGGTGCATACTCGCAGGGTTTCATCGGTTACGTTATCGAACAGCAGTTCAAGAATGTACTCACGAGCAACAAGCTCAACAAGAACATCGTAACCTTGGTAACCGAAGTGGTTGTCGACAAGAACGACAAGGGATTCTCAAATCCGACCAAGCCTATCGGTCCATACTACACCGAAGAGGAAATGAACGCACTGAAGGCAAAGAATCCGCAGGACTCTTACGCAAAAGACCCGAAAGGCAAAGGATGGAGAAAGGTTGTGGCATCGCCCAAGCCTATAGAAATCAACAACAAGGACATTGTAAAGGACCTTGCCGAAAAAGGTAACATCGTTGTAACCGTTGGTGGCGGCGGAATCCCAGTATATGTAAACGACAAGGGCGAATACCACGGAATAGACGCTGTAATTGACAAGGACTTGGCTTCGTCGCTGCTGGCAATACAAATCGGTGCCGACGAGTTCTACATCCTCACCGATGTTCCAAAGGTTTGCCTCAACTTCCACACTCCGGAAGAAAAGCAGCTCGACACAATCACCGTAGAAGAAGCAAAGAAATACCTCGCCGAAGGTCATTTTACCGAAGGCAGCATGGCTCCGAAGATTCGCGCAGCACTGTACTTCGTCGAAAACGGCGGTAAGTCGTGCATCATCACCGAAGCTGGTCAGCTCGGCAACCCGAATGCAGGAACAAGAATCGTGAAATAAATTTTTTAAAGTACTTTAAATAAAAATTAGTTATGGCTTTTAATTTAAGAAACAGAAGTTTCCTGAAGTTATTGGACTTCACACCAAAAGAGATTCAGTATATGCTCGACTTGGCTCGCGACCTTAAGAGAGCAAAATATGCTGGTACAGAACAACCGACAATGAAGGGCAAGAACATCGCTCTTATTTTCGAAAAGACCTCGACTCGTACTCGTTGCGCATTCGAAACCGCAGCTTACGACCAGGGTGCACACGTTACCTACCTCGGACCAACAGGTTCGCAGATTGGCGTTAAGGAATCAATGAAGGATACCGCTCGCGTTCTCGGTAGAATGTACGATGGTATCGAATACCGTGGTTTCAAGCAGGAAACCGTTGAAGAACTTGCTAAGTACGCTGGTGTACCAGTATGGAACGGCTTGACCAACGAATTCCACCCGACACAGATACTTGCCGACTTCCTCACTATGAGCGAACACGTTGACAAGCCTCTCAACCAGGTTACTTACGCTTACCTCGGCGATGCTCGTTTCAACATGGGTAACTCGTTGATGGTTGGTGGTGCAAAGATGGGTATGGACGTTCGTATCGTTGCTCCTAAGAAATTGCAGCCGAGCAAGGAACTCATTGACACCTGCAAGAAGATTGCAAAGGAAACCGGTGCTAAGGTAACTGTTACCGACGACGTTGCAAAGGGTGTTAAGGGTTGCGACTTCCTCTATACCGATGTTTGGGTATCGATGGGCGAACCAGTAGAAGTTTGGAAAGAACGTATCAAACTCTTGAAGCCTTACCAGGTTAACAAGGAAACTATGAAGATGACAGGCAACCCGAAGTGCAAGTTCATGCACTGCTTGCCAGCATACCACAACCTCGAAACTCAGGTTGGCCGCGATGTTAACAAGCAATTCGGTCTCGACGGCATCGAAGTTACCGAAGATGTATTCGAATCAGATGCATCAATCGTATTCGATGAAGCAGAAAACCGTATGCACACCATCAAGGCTGTCATGGTAGCAACTTTGGGTGACTAATTAGCCCTCCTTTTTATTATTATATGTGGTCATGCTCTCTCGGGTGTGACCATTTTTTGTTATGTTTGAATGGCTGCGCCGTTTCTATGGGCTAGCGCCCGTTTCAAGTTTCACGTTTCTAAGTTTATATGGCTAAAGCCGTTTCTGAGTTTAATGTTGTTTATAACAATTTCAAACAACTTTAAACTACTTCAAACCATTTCAAACAACCAGAAACATAGAAACTCAGAAACCGCGAAGCGAGAAACTTTGAAACATTTTCTAAGCGTCTCCCCTACTCCAGATACAAATCTATCAAGCCTTCGGGAGCATCAATGTAAACTTCCTGCTTATCGTCGTCGATGCCGACGACTATGTCTTCGGTGTATGGGATAATTATTGTCTTGCCGTTGAAATCGGTTTCAAAGACTGGATTTCCAGGAATTAAGTTGAAATCGGCAATTTCACCGACAAATCCGCGATGTGCATCAAAGACCTTGTAGCCCACAAGTTCAAGTTCCTCGTCGAATTCCTCATCGTCCTGCACATCGTCGGCAAATACCAGAACCTTGCAGCCCACATACTTTTCAGCAGTTTCGGCACTATCGATGTATTTGAATTTTGTGGCGACGTAGCCGCCAGAATTTTTGTAGCCCTCTACAAAAAAAGGAACCGGTAAACCTTCAATCAGAAGGAATACCGGTATTTCTTCGTCAAGCAAGCCGTCGGAGAAACTGTTGTCTAACTTTAGGCTGAGATGGCCATTGAGTCCGTAGGTCTTTGCAACCTGAGCAATTTCAACCAACTCCTTGTTGTCAAACAGCATAGCTTATTCTGCTGGAGTTTCAGCTGGAGCTTCTTCTGCAGTTTCTTCTGCATTTGCTTCAGCAGCTGCTTCCTTTGCAGCCTCTTCGAGAGCTGCCATAGCTTCTGCACGCTTCTTAGCGATAGCTTCAGCACGCTGTTCCTTGACCTTGGTTTCTGCTTCAAGTCTAGCCTTTTCGTCAGCCTTCTTAGCTGCTGCGAGTTCGCTCTTCTTGTTGCTAACCTTGATGTTCTTTTCGTCCAACCATGCATTGAAACGTCTTTCTGCTTCTGCCTCGTTGAAAGCACCCTTCTTTACGCCTTCGAGAAGGTGTTTCTTCATAAGAACGCCCTTGTACGACAAAATGCGTCTTACGGTTTCGGTTGGCTGAGCACCCTTCTGGAGCCATGCCAATGCAGAATCGAAATTCAAATCGATTGTTGCAGGGTTTGTCATCGGATTGTAAGTTCCGAGTTTTTCAATAAATCTACCATCACGTGGTGATCTGCTGTCGGCAACGACGATGTGGTAGAAAGCTCTAGCCTTGCGTCCGTGCCTTGAAAGTCTTAATTTTACTGACATAAAATAAATTTTAAAAAATTAAATAACTTAAACTCGCAGTTACCCGAACTGCGGGCGCAAAAGTACAACATTTTTTTGAAACACAGATATTTTTGAAGAAAACTTTTTTCAGAGAAACAGGTCTCTTGCATTAATCTTGATTTCGAGACTTCGGCTCCGCTTACTTCAACATCACTCTGCACAAGCAAGGTGCGAAGTCCTGTCAGCGAATCAGTTCAAATGAAAGAGAAGTATCAGAGAAAATATTTCATGTATTCATCTTCTTCACTTGCTTCGGCAAGTTCCGCTTCTTTCCGCTTTGTAAACAGAATTTCGAGCCAGCCTAGAGCGAAGAAAGGAATGAGCGGAATCTTGAATCTTACAAGTGCTCCGAAGTTGGAGGTGGAAATACCTATGCCAAGTGCGAGCACAACAGAGAACAACAGGCACATGCTTACAAACGGATTGCCTAAAATTTGCTTAATCGTGTATTTCACACCGGCTTTAAAAAACACATAAAGTGTAAGTAGCAAAAGTGCAGTGTTTTCCAGTCCTGACAAAAGCATCACAGCATTACCACTCTCAAAAATAAACGGTCGGTACAATCCGGCGACTATAGCCTTAGGACCCATACTTATGAGGCTGCCTAGCGAGCCATCGAAGTTGCCGATGTCGAAAGAATGTCCGTGATAGTATTCCTGCTTCAAGTCCTGTTGAGTAACACTTGCCTGGCTGAGCATTGAATCGACATTACCATAGTGCCCGCCGACATTACTGCCTACAAAACTAAGTGCATACATTCCGCCAAGTGCAATTATCAGCACAAGTATCGGCGCAACAACAAATTTGAAAAGTGTGCTTTTTACCTTCTTCAGATATCCGCTTCCTAGCCATACCATACATGCAGCAATAGAAGCATAAAGAATGTAAACCTTCAGTTCCATTAATACATACCCACTGAAAAGAAGTCCGAATATGGTCGAAATCCTGATTTTCCTATCGAAGAAAAGTTTTGCAAAGCACATTATGAACACAAGGTTGAAAGTAAATGTAAAGCTATCCTTCATAAGAGCCGAACTCCAGAATCCAACTGATGGGATAAGCATCACACAAATGAAAGCAGCCTTGTCCGAGCAATTGATTTTTGTGCGTATGTACTGGAAAAATTTCCAATTGAGTAAAAATAGAAAAACTGAAAGGCAGATATTTACTGTATAATAGTTTGCCCCACCCATAATTGCAAATGGGGATAAAAAGCGATGAACTGCATATCTTGACGGGTCGCGCAATACTGGATAATATGCAAGTCCTGATGCAAGCGTATTTATGTTGTTACTATCTATCGTGTCAAATATTATCCTAAAATATGATGCAGGGTCTTGAAAAAGTACCATACCCAACCGCTGTGATGACAGATAATATATATATGTGTCGCCAGCCCATCCATAGTAAAAGTCGTAGATGAGGGCATAGCCTAAACAGCATGCCATCTTGAAGCCGAAGCCCAAGAAGAAATATCGCCTAGTTTCATCGTCGTTCTTGTACTTGAAGAGCGAGATAAACCACACTATCAGGAATGCCAATACCAAATACCCAATAATGAGAAGTATTCCTTCAAGTGTTAGAAACTTGTGCATCGGTCGAAATGAAGTTTAGAAGGTTTTGAGAGCGTTGATGCGGTTCTGACGTGCGGTCTTTTCCTTGTCGGCGAGAATCGGTTTCTCCCAAGTACCGTATGTCGGATTTGGCAGAACAATGTAGCGAGTACCAAGCAAGTCGATGATTGCGTCGGTTTCCTCGAGCATGTCGCCCTTTGTTTTGCGCTCGTCGAAGATTTCGGAGTGGTCGCCCATATTGTCGCCTACAAGCATGATGATTTCATACTTTTCAGAAACTTTCTCGCGGCGTTCCTTCTTGCAGCTCGAAGCGTCCTTTTCCTTCATAAGGAAGTTTCCGGCAGGAATTTCGGGAAAACCGAGTTTCTTCATGTTTGCCATTGTTGGCTCAAGTTCTTCGGGGTATCGGTTCGATATGAATATTATCTCCACACCGAGCGACTGCGCGTATTTCAAGAAGTCGATGGCACCGGGGACTTCGGTTGCATCGGCTTTCGATGTCCATATTGACCAAGTGGAGTCACAGAACGAAGTCGCTTCGGCAGCCATGTATGCTTCGTAGTATGAATTGTCGAGGACGGTCTCATCGATGTCGAGGACGACGGCGGCAGGCTTGTCGGTCAGCTTTGCCTTCAGATTTTCGGCAAGAACAACCTTGGCAAGCTTGTAGGTCTGCAGACAGCAGGCGCGGTATTCGGCTGAATGCTGCATCCACAGCGTTGCGTTAATAAGGTGGTCACTTTCGCCACATTCGGCGATATTAGCTTGTTTGTTCTCAGCTTCTATGTTTTCATTTTTGCATGATGCAAAAAGCATCGTTATGCATGATAATGCGATGATGTAGAAAAATATTCTTTTCATTATTCTATATTTTCTGATTAATTTTCTGATTGAGACGCAAAATTTTGCGTCTGTACATTATCTGAATTTATTTCTAGATATTCACTCTGAGCTTCCTCTCCCTGCGTACCCTGAGTAGCATCCTGAGCTGCACCCTGAGCGTCAGCCGAAGGGTCAGTCGAAGGGGCGCTCTGCTGTTCTTCTGATTGAGACGCAAAATTTTGCGTCTGTACATTTGATTCTATTTCTGCTTCAAATGCTTCCACCGCAGGCGTTTCCATGTCGTCGAGGTCGTCGATTGCGATTGCAATCTTGTTGTCGCCCTGCTCGGTGACGGTCTGGTTGCCGAAGGTGTAGATTCTGCCTGCATATTTGCGGAAAAATCCGTGGTTGTGGGTTACCATCAGCACCGATTTGCCAGATTCGCAGAGCTTGTATAGCAAATTCACAATCACGTCGGCACTTTCGGGGTCGAGGTTGCCAGTAGGCTCGTCGGCAAAGATTATCGGCGGATTGTTGAGCAGTGCGCGTGCCACGCTTACCGACTGGCGTTCACCACCCGAAAGCTGTGCAGGCATCGACATCTTCTTGTCAAGCATTCCAACGCTCTTGAGCACCTCGTTTATGCGAGTCTCTATTTCCTGCTTGTCCTTCCAGCCTGTTGCACGAAGAACAAAGCGCAGATTTTCATACACGGAACGGTCGTTCATCAGTTCAAAATCCTGGAAAACCATACCGATTTTGCGGCGTAGCATCGGAATCTTGCTGTTCTTTATCTTCTTGAGGTCGTATCCAACGACATTAACTTCGCCTTCGGCTACCGGAAGTTCGCAATACAAGGTCTTGAGGAGGCTGCTTTTTCCGCTTCCGACCTTTCCTATGAGGTAAACAAACTCGCCGACAT
>CACWOG010000120.1 GCA_902762455.1 uncultured Bacteroidia bacterium
AGATGGCAACTGGGATATTACAGCAAACGACAATGTTGGCATTGCATCGATTGTTTGCAACCTTAGCGGAGCAACAACCGCAACAGGTTTGACAACTCTCAACGAACAACATTTCAACATCGGTACTACCACAGTAACTTGGGTTGTAACTGATGTAAGCACTCCTCCAAATACAACTACCTGTTCGTTCACAGTAATAGTTTCTGATGACGAACCGCCTTGTATTGGATGTGACCCGGATCCGTCAAATCCAGACCCGTTCAATCCTAACACTGGTGTAAGTTGTACAAGCCTTACCAACAGTACTGGTAGCGTAAGCGTAAATACAATGGCCGGACAGACATACTACCAGCACGGGGATGATTCTTGGGATATTACTGCAAACGATAACTCTGGAATCGAATCGATTTCGTATACACTTAGCGGAGCAACGACAACGGTTAATGGTTCGCCAGAAACCTTGAACGGTCAGCGTTTCAATGTCGGACAGACTACAGTTACTTGGACGGCAAGAGACATCTACGGTTTGACTTCAACTTGTACATTTACGGTTAACGTTACGGATGTTGAACCTCCTTCAATAAGTTGTCCGCAGGGAATCGAGAACATTACTTGTATCAGCGATGTTCCTGCTCCATATCAGACATACGCACAGTTTGTAGCAGCAGGCGGTTCGGCATACGATGCAAATGGTATCGACGAGTCGAGTTTCACAATGTTGAGCCAGATTTCTAACGAACAGACTTGTCCTGAAATATTGACAAGGACATATCAGATTTCGGATATGGCTGGCAATACAGAGACTTGTACTCAGACGATTACTGTAATGGATAATGTTTCGCCTGTAATCACAGGATTGGCTCCGATATTAAATGTTGGACAGGGTACTAATTGTAGTTATCCTCTTCCAGACTTTACGGCTACAGTTCGCGCAATGTCGTCGGACAACTGCACCTCGAGGGAGAACTTGACTATAGTTCAGAATCCAGTTGCAGGTTCAACAACTATGATAACTACCAATACAGATGTTACAATTACAGTTACAGATGCTTGCGGAAATACGGCTCAGATAATAGGTCACGCAGTAGTACCGCAGCCGCTCACACACAATGTTTCGTTCACCGAGATATTGTGTACAGGACAGACATCTACCGTGACAATAACAGGCGTTGGTGGTACTGCTCCTTATACCGGAGTAGGAGAGAGAGTTGAATATGCAGGCGCTCATAGTTATGTAATTACTGATGCAAATGGATGTACATCGAATGTAAATATTACAATTCCAGAACCTCAGCAACTTACAACTAATATTCCTGCTACGGCAGTTCAGGCGGTTGCTTGTTATGGACAGAATACTGGTTCTGCTTCGGTATCTGTAGCAGGTGGTACTCCGGGATACACTTATTCTTGGAATACCGTTCCTCAGCAAACAACGCAGACTGCTACGGCTCTTGTTGCTGGCAGATACACGGTAACAGTAACTGACGTTAAGGGTTGTACGTCGACTTCGGCTGTAACAATCGAAGGTCAGGATTCACAACTTTCAACATCATTCGTAGCATCTAATGTTAGCGAGGTTCTCTGTTATGGTGAGGCAACAGGTTCGGCAACCGTAACTGCAACTGGTGGTACTCCTGGATATTCGTATGAATGGAGTACTTCTCCGGCTCAGACCGTGCCAACTGCAACCAACTTGACTACAGGAAACTATACGGTTACAGTAACCGATTCTCACGGTTGTACATCGGTTGCAGCAGTAACTATTGGCGGTCAGTCATCACCGTTGACAACAAGCTTTGCTAGCGGTGCAATTACCGATGTTGCTTGCTACGGTCAGTCAACAGGTACAGCAAGCGTAACCGTAACTGGTGGTACTCCAGGCTATACCTATAGATGGAGTTCGTATCCAGTACAGACAACTCAGGTTGCAACAAATCTTCCTGCAGGACAGTATGTTGTTACAGTAACCGATACTCACGGATGTACTTCTACTGCTACGGCAACCGTTTCTGGTCAGTCTTATCCGTTGACAGCATCGTTCGCAGAGGGTTCTACGGTTGATGTTCTTTGCTTCGGCGAGACAACTGGTTCTGCAACAGTAACAGCTAGCGGTGGTTCTCCAGATTATGCTTATAGTTGGAATACTATTCCGCAGCAGACAACACCAACAGCTACAAATCTTCCAGCAGGAAATTACATTGTCACCGTAACCGATAGCCACGGTTGTACAACAACTTCGTCTGCAAGGATAAATGGACAGGGAACATTGCTCTCGGCAACGTTCAATACTGGAAATATTAGCAATATACCTTGCTACGGCCAGACGGTAGGTTCGGCAACTGTAACGGTAAACGGCGGTACTCCACAATATCTCTATGCTTGGAATACAGTTCCTGTCCAGACAACGCAGACTGCACAGAATCTGCCGGCAGGAAGCTATGTAGTTACCGTAACCGATGACCACGGATGTACAACTACAGCTTCGGCAACAATAACTCAACCGGCACAGCTTGAGGTTTCTGCTTCATCAACCAATGCAACCTGTGGAGCAACAGGAGGTAGCGTTACGGCAGTAGTAGTTGGTGGTGCAGGACAATATACATATTCGTGGAACAATTCGGCAGGACAGTCGTATACTGGTGCTCGTGTTACTAACATAGCACCAAGTACATATAACCTTACCGTTAGCGATTACAACGGATGTATAGCAACGGCAGTAGCAAGTGTAAGTGCAAGCGGTAGCCTTTCTGCACGAATTGATGTCGTTGCACTTCCTGGTTGTGGAAACAATGTGTCGGCAGGTAGTTTGCAGGCGGTAGCCGAGTCGGGTATATCTCCATTCTCGTATATCTGGAGCAATGGCTCGACGGCAATGCAGGCTGCTAACTTGCAGGCAGGTTCGTATAGTGTAACACTTACCGATAGTTGGGGTTGTACGGCTAATGCAACAACAAGCATTGAACAGCAGAACGACCTTGAGATAAGCGTTTCGGTTACTACAGTATCTTGCTTCGGTGAAAACGATGCTTCGGCAACCGTTGTCGCTCTCCGTGGTGAACCTCCATACACATATTCCTGGAACAATGGTGCAAATTCGGCATTCTTGCAGAACATTGCTGCAGGACGATACACCATAACAGTTACCGATGCTAATATGTGTGCAAGGGCAGAAACCATTGAGATTGAGCAACCCGACAAGTTGATGCTTGAGTCCAATGTCAAGCCAATATCTTGCTACGGCAAGACCGATGGTTCGATTGCTCTGAATGCAATAGGTGGTAACCAGCCGTATTCGTTCTCGATAATAATGGACAATAATTTCTATTCAGGAAACTACTTGTCAGGATTGCCCGCTGGCACATATTCGCTTGAGGTTACCGATGCTCACGGCTGTATGTCGAACAACACTATTCAGCTTGTTGAACCGGAAGCATTCACCTCTTCGTACAGCGTAGGAATGCCGTCGTGTTCTGGAAACAACGATGGTTTCATCGAGGTTTCTGCAACTGGTGGTACCAAGCCTTATATGTACGGTTGGGATTCATACTATTCGGATGTTCCTTTGATTACAGGTTTGAGACAGGGACAATATACTATCAGCGTTGTTGATGCCAACAAGTGTACATATCAGGTAGCTTCCGTAATGCTTACCGATATGGCTGGCGACTGCATCAAGATTCCGAATGTATTCACTCCGAATGGCGACGGTGTAAACGATACTTGGATTATCGAGAATATTGAAATGTTCCCAGATGCTACAGTATATGTTTTCAACCGTTGGGGTCAGATGCTGTACAAGGGTACTGGCAAGGACGAGCCGTGGGATGGAAGTTACCGTGGTCATTATGTGCCAGCAGGTACCTACCTGTACATAGTTGATCTCTACCAGAAGACAGAGGCATACAAGGGTACCGTAACGGTATTGTATTAGAAACAGATTTATGAATTATGAAAACGGGCGATTATGTCGCCCGTTTTTTTTGCTACATCTTCTGTAGGTTTGATATTGTTTGTTGTGTGGATTTGCAAAGGAAGAGGTACAGCAAAAAATCAGGCAGATTTGCGGGTCCGCCAGTTTCGGTAAAATAATCAATTTCAGTCGAATTTTTGTCTTTGTAAGTGAAGATATACGTCGATTTTAGTCGTGTTATACGTTCGTATTTGTCTGTGCGGGGACGATAGTCGGGCAGACAGGTGTGCGTAATGGTGACACTTCCGTCAGAATTCCTTACGACCTTGTACTCGACAAACACTTCACGGTCTTTCATGAAGAATGGTGCCTCTATTATGTTGCGGAAAATACCCGATGCCGAATCCTTTTCCAATGTCTTGCTCTCAATGCAGTTGTAAATCCATTTGGTATGGTTGGCTGCATTGCAGAAAATGTCGATGCACTTTTCTATCGGTGCGTTAATCGTGAACTTGCATTTTACCTGATAGTCCTTGCCGCTTTCACATACGCGATAATATATAGGTGTGTCGCATTTGCAGTCGTGCCATTCGTTCTGGGCATTTGCGCAAAAGGATACGAACATTGTAACTATTGCAATAATATGCTTAAGGAGCAGCCTATAGTTTAACATTGAACAGAATATATTACTTTTTTACTCTTTCTTCGTCATTCCGTAAGACAAAGCGAACAGCATAAGGTACGATGCTTGTGAGCCTGTCTGTACGGAATCTCCTTTTGGTTGGGGATTCCGTACAATCGAACATTACAACGCTCCCCGTTCCGTATCGCGTGTATGTTTTGACTTGCGGAATGACGTCCTTTTTTGTATTCACTGTCCAATATTT
The DNA here is from genome assembly GCA_902762455.1 of uncultured Bacteroidia bacterium. Classification (GTDB taxonomy): domain Bacteria; phylum Bacteroidota; class Bacteroidia; order Bacteroidales; family ML635J-15; genus Bact-19. The sequence goes on from CACWOG010000120.1 coordinate 4,798, forward strand.
TGATTTACAACCTCGTTGAACTTCTGCATTAGCAGACGCAGTTTTTCGTTTTCGACATCGAACCTTACATTGTCCATAGTGGCTATCGGCAGAATCTTTGGCGATGTACCTGAAATGAATGCGGCGTCAAAGTTGGAAATCTCCGACAAGTCGATGTCCTTTTCCTCATAGACAAAACCATTGCGCTTGGCGGTGTCAATTATGTATTTGCGTGTTACGCCTTTCAAAATGTCCTTTTCCTGAGCCGAAACCAGTTTGTTGCCACTGATGAAGAAGATGTTGGAGCGTGTTCCTTCGGTAATCTTGTTGTGCGAGTTTACATATATGGCTTCGAATATCTTGTTGTCGGCGATGAACTTGTCAACGGTGTCGCGGAGGTTCTGGTTCCAGATTTTGTTGTGAGGGTTCTGTCTCTCGTAGGCGAATGTCAGTGTCGGCACGCCATTTTTGTACTGCTCGTCGGTGGGGTAGTGGTGCGGAATTTCGTGGCAGATGTATTCCAAGGTCTTGCTTTCGGTGTCGTAGATGGCTTCGACCTTGATGTTGCCGTTTTCTATGTTGTTGTCTGTTATGCATTTGTACAGCATAGAGCCGAACTGTATGTTCTCAACCTTAATGCTGCTGTCAACCGAAGCAAGGGTATTTTCGAACCTTGCGAAATGGTCACTCAGAAAGAGAGGTTTTCTGTTTATAATCCTGATAACCTCGTAACTTGTAATTTTTGCCATTTTCAAATGTTTTTAATAGCCTCGACAAGGATTTTTTGCATCACATCGACGCTTTTCTTGAAATTTTCCAGAATCATTTCGAGCGATACTGGCTTTTCGTCGTCCTTCCAGCAGTCGTAGTCGGTGGCGATTGAGAGAAGTGCGTAATTAAGTCCAGCTTCGTTAGCCAGTGCTGTTTCGGTGGCGGTTGTCATATTGATAAGGTCGGCACCCCATAGGCGGAACATCTTCGATTCTGCCTTCGACGAGAACCTTGGTCCCTCGATGGTTATGATTGTTGCCCCGTCGTGTACGCTGGCATTCTGGGCTTTTGTCGCATTGACAAGGATTTCGCGCAGACGGTTGTTGTACGGATGGGCCATCGGGCAGTGTACCATATTGCCTGGTTCGAATTCCTCGTAGAATGTGTTTGTGCGCAGACGGGTAAAGTCGATGAACTGGTCGGGAACGGCAAAATGTCCGGGTGCGATTTCTTCACGCAGACTTCCGCAGGCGGTTGTTGCGATTATATTTTTGCAACCTAGTTTCTTGAGAGCCATTATGTTGGCGCGATAGTTAACGTTGCTTGGCGTGATTGTATGCTCGAGTCCGTGGCGCGAAACTATTGCCACAGGCTTTCCTTCGATGCTACCAGTTATTATCGGGGAAGACGGTTCGCCGAACGAGGTAGTGATAGTTTGTGAGGATTGGTTTTCGAGAATGTTGCTTTTTTCGAGGCCTGTGCCACCGATTATTCCAATAATGTTTTTATTCATCGTCTTCATCATCGTCATCGTCGTCGTCATCAGTTATAGCAGAAGCCTTTACCATAAAATCGGCCTTCTTTGCGTTTTCTGGCTTTGCGTGTTCTGTAGCGTATTCAGGATTCTTAGCAATTTCGAGGTCATATACCAGAACTGGTTCATCGGGGAAGAATTTTAGACCAAGATTAAGAATTTTCTTTGCTTCATCCTTTTCCCTGCGCTTACCTTTTTCTGCTTGCAATTCAAGGTTTCTCATTATTGGGTTTGCAGTAGCTGTGTCACCTGTTATTGCCGCAAGACATCCTTGTAGTGTTATGAAGTTGTCATCGGAATATGTCTTCAGCATTTTTCTGACTTTTGAATTTGCTTTGGAATATTTCTTTACGCTGACATAGTGGTCAACATAGTACATTCCAATTACAGCAATGTCCTTTAGCAGGTCATCGTTGTCGGGGAAGAGGATTTTTGTCTTCTTGTCTTTCTTCTTGGCGTTGACTGAATATCTCAGTGCAAGGTCGTAGGACTGTAGGTATTCTGGCGTCTTGTCAAGAAGTTTCGGGTCATCGAGGCACATTGTGAAAATTTTTGCGTAGGCGTATGCAGAATAAAGGTAAAGTTCTGCATCGTTCTTGTATTTTTCGAGTACCATCATCTTGTCGCACTTGAATGCGAGGTCTTCCCACTGCTCATTCTCGAAATATTTTGCGAGCTTGCTATGTACGCCATTCTTTACTTGGGCATTAGCATTGATGCCCAGCGTAAGCATTGATGCAAGCAGTAATATTGCTACGGCTAACCTTCTCATAAGAAAACAAATTGTCCGCAAAGTTAGTCGCTTTTTGTTAAAGCACCTATTCTTTGCGGACAAAATTATGTTAATATTTATTAACTTTTGTTTATAACTATTTCCGTCCTATTCCGAAGTACTGGAATCCGTACTTTCTTACTTCTGCTGGGTCGTAAATGTTTCGTCCATCGAAAATTAGCTTTTGTTTCATCTTTTCGAGCAGTTTGTAGTCCAAAACCCTAAATTCCGACCATTCGGTGACTAGAAGTAGTGCATCGGCGTTTTCTGTTGCTTCGTATGGTGATTTACAGAGCGTTATCTTGTCTCCCATGCGACGCTTTGCTTCGTCCATCGCAACAGGGTCGTAGGCGAAAATTTTTGCTCCCATACTGGTGAACTTTTCGGCAAGTATGAGTGACGGTGCTTCGCGCATATCGTCGGTGTTTGGCTTGAACGCCAGTCCCCACATTGCAATCTTCTTGCCTTTGAGGTTGCCGTCGAAATACTTATAGACCTTGTTGAACAGAATTTCCTTCTGGCGGTTGTTTACATTTTCCACCGACTTCAGTATTTCGAGCGAATAGTCGTAGTCGCTTGCCGACTTTATCAGCGCCTTGACATCCTTTGGAAAACAGCTTCCGCCGTAGCCACAGCCCGGATACAGGAACTTGCTGCCTATGCGTGTGTCGCTGCCAATGCCTTTGCGCACCATATTAATGTCGGCACCAACGAGTTCGCAGAGATTTGCAAGGTCGTTCATAAAGCTGATTCGTGTTGCAAGCATTGAGTTTGCTGCATACTTTATCATTTCGGCACTCGGAATGTCGGTGAAAATCACGCGGACGTTGTTGAGCAGCATCGGACGGTAGAGCCGTGTCATAAGCTCCTTTGCCTTTTCGCTGTCAACACCAACGACAACACGGTCTGGTTTCATAAAGTCGGCGACAGCGCTGCCTTCCTTCAGGAATTCGGGGTTGCTTGCCACATCGAATTTTATGTCAACTTTACGTGCGGCTATTTCATCGGCTACTGCCTTGCGTACTTTTTCGGATGTTCCAATAGGTACGGTACTTTTTGTGACAACAACAATGTAGTCGCTGATGTTACGGCCTATTTCGCGGGCAACGGCGAGCACATACTGTAAGTCGGCACTGCCATCCTCGTCGGGAGGTGTGCCTACACAGATGAAAGCGGCTTCGGCATCCTTCAGAGCTTCGGCATAGTCGCTTGTAAACGACAGCAAGCCCTTGTGCATATTGTCGTCAACCATATCCTTAAGTCCTGGTTCCCAAATCGGAAGTATGCCCTTGTTCAGGTTGTCGATTTTTTTCTGGTCGATGTCGAGGCAAGACACGCGGACACCAAGTTCAGAGAAGCAAGTTCCCGAGACAAGTCCTACGTAGCCCGTTCCAATAACTGCTATCTTCATTTATTTGTATTCTGCTAAAAATTTGTTTACGTTGCTGAAGATTCTTTCTTCGAGGTTGTCGGATTCTGACTTGACGAACTTTTCGCCAGTAATCTTCTCGTATAGCTCGATGTAGCGGTCCGAGATGCCGTTTACAATTTCATCGGTCATTTCGGGAACCTGCTGACCAGCCTTGCCTTGGAATCCGTTGTCCATCAGCCATTCGCGAACAAATTCCTTCGAAAGCTGACGCTGTGGCTTGCCTGCATCAAAGTTTGCCTGATAGGTGTCGAGGTAGAAGTAGCGCGACGAGTCGGGCGTGTGGATTTCGTCGATGAGGTAAATCTTGCCGTCTTTCTTGCCGAATTCGTACTTGGTATCTACAAGGATAAGTCCCATCTTGTTGGCTATCTGGCTACCACGTTCGAAAAGTTTGAGCGAATATTCTTCGAGCTTGCAGTATTCTTCTTCCGAAACCAAACCGCGGCTGATAATTTCTTCGCGCGAAATGTTTTCGTCGTGAAGTCCAAGTTCTGCCTTTGTGGTAGGGGTGAGGATTGGCTTTTCGAATTTCTGGTGTTCCTTCATTCCGTCGGGAATCGGCACTCCGCATATTTGACGTGCGCCGTTCTTGTATTCGCGCCACGAACTGCCGGTGAGGTATCCGCGTACAATCATCTCGATAGGATAGCCTTCGCACTTGTGACCAACAGTTACCATCGGGTCTGGCGAACTGATTTTCCAGTTGGGAACTATGTCGGCAGTAAGGTCGAGGAATTTCGATGCTATCTGATTGAGCACCTGTCCCTTGAATGGAATGCCTTTGGGCAGTATCACGTCGAATGCGGAGATTCTGTCGGTAACGACCATCACCATCAGTTCGTCGTTGATGTTATATACGTCGCGAACCTTGCCGTTGTAGAGGCTTTTCTGGTTCTTGAAATTGAAGTTTGTTTTTGTTAAAGCTTTCATTGTTATGTTGTTTCTATGTTTCTAAGTTTCTCGCTTCGCAGTTTCTAAGTTTCTTGTTGTTGTGTCGTGGCGCGCCGCGACCGTACTTCGTTGGGGGGTCGCTTCGCTGTTTCTAGGTTGAGGCGCGTGGCTATCGCGACAGTACTTTATTATCCGTTTTCAATTATAATCTTTGCTAATTCTCGTATTTCGTTTGATATTCTCGGGCTGTCTGCTATGCCTGCACATATTTGAAAAAAGTAGCCTTCTTCCAGTTCTCCTTCAAGAGTCAATTCTCCTTCTGAATATTTTTGATAGAACTCATCATCGGAAATTACAAACACACTGTTGCAGTCGATGTATGAATTTTCTGTAAGTCCGTTATTTTCGCTTGGCTTTATCCAAACGAGAGTGGTTTCGGGCAGACCTTCCAGTTCTATGTAGCGTTTTCTTTTTTCATACTTTGTTGTGCTGCAAGCAAATATATATGATTTCTTTTCTTTGTCGTTATGTATTACTATATGATAATGCGGTTTTTCAGATGTCAGCTGACTATTTCTAAACTTGAAAATTTTTCGTCTTTCCACTACCTGTTCGAGCAGGGCACGATTTAATTCCATAATCCTTCGATAGCCTTGTTTTCATTGTATATTTCCTTGCACAGATTCAGTTGTTCGTCCGACTCATCGAAAAAGTGCAGTTGCTCGTCTGTAAGTTTTCCGTCAATGTTTTCGGGATTGCAGAAAAAGTCGTCTATTTCCATTTTCTTTCGGCGGTTTGGATATTTTGCGAGGAATGATTCGTATCTTTTCCATTCGGGGAAATTGTGCGAATATGCAGAAAGGTCATTCCAATCGAGACTGCCGAAAGTCTGGAATGTCAGTTCCATGCATTTGATGTCTGTTTCAGAGAAGCAATTTGTATTTGCATCGGCAGACTTCGATATGGTATTGCAGCAGGCCGTTATGCTTTTTGCTTCTGATGGCACTGCTCCCATACGCATAGCATAATAGCAGTCGCCAGATATTGTGCGGGCGTGATGTCTGATATGAAGGCGGTCGGCAATCCATATCAGTTTAAGTGCCTTTACCTTGTCTATTTCCCCGCCGCATTTGGTGGCGAAAAAGTTCAGCATCTGCTTTATGTTCTCATTTTTCTGTTCCATAATTTTCATCTTGGAAGTACGCCACAAAAATAAGATTATTTTTTCGTGTATGCAATCATTTTTTCCTCGACGAAAGGTATTGTTCGCTTTTATGTAGGGTAATTGTTTTATTCTTTTGTCAATGAATTTGCCCCAATTGGCTCCTAATCAAATAGATAAT
>CACWOG010000121.1 GCA_902762455.1 uncultured Bacteroidia bacterium
CAAGGGCAGAGACTTGAAAGATTATAAAGATGGCATAAAAGTAAGCAAAGACGATAAAGATGGTATTGATGCTATCACAGCAGCAACAATCTCGTCGCGTGCTTTCTGCGATGCTCTCAACAAGGCTTACGCAGTATATGTTAATACTGTTGGCAGCTGCGTATCTACCGATACTTTAATCATTAAAGATGACCTCAAATGCGATACGTTGACAAATGTTTCTACAATACGTAAGACTGATGAAAACAGCATAGAGGTAACATTTAAAGAAGAAGGAGGACAGGACAATGAATAACTGGAAGAATTTCACTAAGGGTTTCATAAAGGAGAACCCCGTATTGATAATGTTGCTCGGCTGCTGCCCGACGTTGGGAACCACCACATCGGCAATCAACGGCTTGAGCATGGGCCTTGCGACGACATTCGTCCTCGTATGCTCCAACATAGTAATATCGCTAATCAAGAACCTTATCCCCGACAAGGTGCGTATTCCATCGTACATTGTTGTAATCGCATCGTTCGTAACGGTAATAGACCTACTCATGAAGGCTTACTTGCCGAGCATTTACGATACATTGGGCTTGTTCATTCCGCTTATCGTTGTAAACTGCATAGTTCTCGGTCGTGCCGAGGCGTTTGCATCGAAGAACGGTGTTTGGGCATCCTGCGTTGATGGTTTGGGAATGGGTCTCGGATATGCACTGGCACTTATGATTTTGGGTGCTGTTCGCGAAATCCTCGGTAGCTTGTCAATTTTCGGATGGCAGTTCATTCAGGCCGATGGAATCCTCGTATTTGTGCTTGCTCCGGGTGCATTCTTCGGATTGGCATATTTTATAGCAGTAGTAAGAAGGTTTAACAAATAAAATTTACGACTATGGCATACATACTAATTATAATATCGGCAATGCTCGTAAATAACATCGTGCTTGCCCAGTTTCTCGGAATCTGCCCGTTTTTGGGAGTTTCTGGAAAGGTAAAAACAGCAGTCGGAATGGGTGCGGCAGTCTTGTTTGTAATGGTTCTCGCAACCATAGTTACATGGCTCGTGCAGACCTACATCCTCAATCCGTTGGGAATTCAGTTTATGCAGACAGTTGCATTCATCCTCATCATCGCTGCCCTCGTACAGATGGTCGAGATTATCCTCAAGAAGATAAGCCCGTCGCTGTATCAGGCACTCGGTATTTTCCTTCCGCTGATTACCACCAACTGCGCAATACTTGGTGTTGCAATATTGGTTGGCAACGGAACATACAACTCGATGGGACTCGATGCAACATCGCTTTTGCCGGCAATAGTATTCGCAATAGGTACCGCTTTGGGCTTTATGCTTGCATTGGTAATCTTCGCAGGTATCCGCGAACACATGGCAAAGCTCCCGATTCCAGAAGGTATGAAGGGTGTTCCTGCAGCTCTCGTAGTTGCTGGTATCCTCGCTTTGGCTTTCATGGGATTCTCAGGACTTGTATAATTTAAGTGTTTCATAATGTTACTGCGCAGTGCTTTCGGGTGCTGCGCAGTTTTTTTATGGCTTCGCCGTTACAATGCCTACGGTGTTTGAATGGCTATGCCGTTTCTAATTGTTTCTTAGTTTTTATGGCTTCGCCGTTTCTCGCTTCGCTGTTTCAATGGCTACGCCGTTTAACTTCGTTGAGGGCTACTTGTGCTGAGCTCAGTCGAAGTACGCCGTTGAATGGCTATGCTGTTTCTGTGTTTATATGTTTGGGTTTGCAGGCTCGAAGGCTAACAGCCTTGCAGTCTTGCCGACAGGCAGACTAGTCTTCTGCTAGACTTTTAGTCTTCTCTTCTTTAGCCTTTCTGTCCCCAAATGTTTGAATGCCTTTCATACAATGAATTACAGCGCCAATGAAATTTATGTTTTGTATTTGGACAAAAATATTAACCTCGGAGAGGTTACATATATATAGAACAATATGTTCATTATAAAGCGTTGGCGCATGTTTTTGCAGCAACTCGTGCTGAGCGAAGTCGAAGTAAGCAATGCAAAAACTGTGACAACGCATGATTTTTATCAGGTAGCAATAACAAAAAATATTTCTACCACAACAATAATAATTATTTTTGCACCGGAATTAACCCTAATTGCAATGCAGAACACCGATAACATAAGCGCAGTAATACTCGTCAAGAACGCAGAGAAGACAATTGGCGAACGCCTCGAATCGTTACGCCTGTTCGGTGAGGTCGTTCTGCTTGACAATGGCAGTACGGATGCAACGCTCGAAATTGCAAGCAAGTATCCAAACGTAAAGGTTTTCAGCGAACCAAATTTCTACGGGTTCGGCAAGATGAAAAATATTGCCGTGAGCCACGCTACCAACGACTGGATATTGAGCATTGACTCCGATGAGGTGCTTATGCCAGAAATTGTTGCGCAAATAAATGCAATACAACTGAACGAAAATACTGTCGTTGCCTTGTCGCGCCTCAACTACTACGGCGACCGCTGTATGAAGTGCTGCGGCTGGTATCCCGACTATGTATGGCGAATTTTCAACCGCAAATACACCTGCTTCAACGAAAATATGGTACACGAAGGTGTTGAGACTAAGCCAGATACCCAAAAACTTTACATAAAGGATGCAATGAAGCACTACACGGCAACCACAATGGAATCCATAATCGGTAAGATGAATATGTATTCAAGTCTTGCTGCACAGGAAAAATTTGCTAAAGGAAAGAAAACAAGCGTGATTGGTGCAATTTTCAAGGCATTGCACACTTTCAATAAGGATTATTTCTTTCGTAAAGGAATTTTCTATGGATACAAAGGCTTTACACTAGCAGTGCTAAACGCATACGCAACATTCTTCAAGTATATGAAGCTATACGAATCAAATCAGTCCTAACCCATTTTCCTCTATTTTATCAGCATCAGATTTCCCTTCTTCGTCCTGATACTACCGTCGTACATTTCGGCTTCTACATAATATGAATAGGTATCAATGTTCTGGACTTTGCCCTTGAGAGTACCATCCCAGCCCCTGTTGAGGTCGTCGGAGAAGAAAACTTCCTCGCCCCAGCGGTTGAAAATGCGGAATTGCAGCAGTCGCTTGATACCCAATCCACGAACATAGACAATGTTATTTCCGTCGCCTTCGCTTAGCGGTGTGAATGCTCCCGGCACATCAAGCGAGAAACGCATATCAACATCAATATGTATGTCGAACCTGCTTTCGTAGCAACCAAGCGAATCGCTGAGCCACACAACATAGTCGGTCGTTTCACGCGGGAAGAAATACAAGGTGTCGCATCCAACGGCAAGTACACTGTCGGTCGGCGACCAACGGCAGTTCAGCTCACTTTCGGTCAATATAAACGACACAACCGTATCGCCAATGTTTATCGAAGCATAATCGGGGTCGACCGAAGCCTCGACTGGCAAAATCACATTCACGGTTACCGAATCGCTTGCCTGGCACATCTTGTCGGAAAAAACATCCACGCGATATGTTGTGGTTTCGTCGGGCTTTACGGTCTGCACTGACGAATTGCCGTTAATCGGTGCGTCCCAATGATACGAATTGCCACCCATTACCCACAGATTCACTTCTTCGCCAAAGCATATTACAGTATCGTGGCTTATCAGCGGATGCGGACTTGGGAAAAGCACATACGAGTGAGAAACACTGTCGTAGCAGTTGTGCTCGTTGGTTACGGCAAGCGAAATTACAAATGTAGAATCAGAATACGACGGATTTGTCCAATGTATCGGTACTTCCTCGGTGGATGCCCCAAGTCTGCGCCCATTCTGATACCAACGCCACTGCGCCTCTTCCGACGACTGGTTTACCAATGTTGCCGACAAAGGTTCGCACATTCCCGTTCCATCTGCAATCTCGACGCTGTCGGCAAACAGACCGAAACGCGCGTCAACCTCATACACATATATCATCTCGGTAATGTCAATGTTGCATTCGCCACTCGCAAGGCTAAGAACCACAGGGAAATAACCCGACTGCGGAACATAATCGTAGGTATGGGTAGCCGTTGACGTAGTGTATATGTATCCACCGCCAACAACCCATTGGTACGACTGCACGTTCTGCGCGTTTAGCATTTGGAAGGAGACATCATCGCCAGCACAGATTGCAGTATCGCTGATGCTAATTTCGGCAGTAGGACCGCTAAGCAGAACACTCGTGTTTTTCTGAACGCGGCAACCAGAAGGAGTTGTCACCACAAGCGAAATGTTGTAGTAGCCTGGCAAATTGTAGAGGTATTCGGGATTTTCTACATACAGGATGTCACCGTTACCCATATTCCACTCGAACGAAGGTTCGGTTCCTTCGGGCAGAGCAGTCGCCGACACCGAAAAAGTTGGCTGGGCAGGATAGCAGGTGAAATTCTGGTGCGACGGCGATAGGTCGGCATCAAGGCTCTCAACCCACACGCCATCGGGATACGATATGGAATCGGTACAGCCCAAACCGCCCACAACCTTGAGCGACACTGGGAAACGTCCCGTTGTTGCATAATTGTGAGTAACTACAGGTCCGCTGTCGTCCCAGACTTCGCCGTCACCGAAATCCCAGGTATATGAAAATTCTGGATTTGTAACATTTGATGAGAAAACAACCATATTGTTAATGCAAATGCTGTCGTCGAAGTCAACATCAAGGTCGGGGACATCAATAACGTGAAGATGGTCCTCGAAACTCTGGCGGTCGATGCAGCCGTGCCGCGTTGTAACCATATAATGTATTGAATAGTAGCCAGTATCGGCATATTCGTGCGATACAGGATTGCCGCGAATCGTTTCTCCACTCACAAGATTCCACTGCACATCGCCGATAGGGTCGTTGGTATTGGTAAGAATGCACTCGAACTCCACATTGGCAGGGGCACAGGCAATCGACGACGGCGGACTTAATGTCGAAGCGGGGTCAACCACATAAATCGGCAAGGTGTAGATAGATATGCAGCCGTCGCTCTGGCGTAATTTTACGGTAAGCGTATATTCTCCGCCCTCGTCATACGAATGCACGTGGGAACGATTTAGAAGAATGTTGTCGAACCATTCAAGTTCATCGTTTGGAATGTCCTCGCTTTTCCAGTCGTAGGCTATGCTGACAAATTCAGGTGCCCAATCGTCTATCTCCACAGACATCCATTTTCCCATACAAACAGTATCGGGGTCCAAATGCCACTCAAACGGAAGAGGTTGTATGCTGCTGCTTTGCTTGCAGACAAAAGTACATCCTGAATTATCATTGTGACCAATAAGTTTGCACTCATACGAGCCATAATCGGGATATGTGTAGTCAAACACTGAAGATATTGAATGTGGAATATGAGTAAGCGTATCCCCTGTTTCTGAATCAGTAACAAGCCATTCCCAGTATTGTGCGCCACGGTTGTCGAAGATTGTATATCTGAAGTCAAATGGTGCAGAACAATGTGAATACTGTGCGAAATGCATTATCGGAGGCTGCACATAAACGCTATCCCACCAGTAAGTCCGTGAATGACAATGCAAATATGTTGTAGATATGCCTAAGTAATTCCAACCTGTATCCACTTCAAAAGCAAATGCGTTATACTGGTCGTTGGCACTTCCTCCCCCATTCTCGCCAGCCGTTGTTATGCTATACGAGAATGATATGGTATCGGAACTTTCGTACATCGAGTTATAGAAGAAATAGTAGTCCTGCGGACATACGGTGTCCTTGTTTATGGGATTGTTCATGTTGTCGTAAACGCCATAGTCCTCCGGCGGAATTTCAACGCCAATTTCAATGGTATGGCATAAATCCGAATTGTAAACTTGCAGTTCCTTTGTATCGGTACAGCCATTTCTGTCTGTTATGGTAAGTGTCGGACTATAAACTCCCTGTTCGGTATATGTGTGTGAAACAGGCGTATAGGTAGTATGCATCGTGGTTCCGTCGCCAAAGTCCCAGTAGTAGTCAACAATATCTTCATTTTCGGTATAAACAACGTGATGCCCAAACCGTACCGTAGTAGGATTACAACCGCCACAATTGTTTGCTTCAAGATGTGCTTCGGGATGATTTACAACAATCGTAGGTCCGTCAAAGGTATCGTAGCAACCGGCACTCGTGTAGGCGGTAAATGATGTTTCGTAAACACCATTTTGTCCGTATGTAACCTCTGGATTTTCTTCCGACCTCAAGTTGTAAGGGCCAAGCCCCACATCGTATCGGTACGACACATCATCGCCGACGGAAGTATTTGTAAACTGCACGGTGTAAGGATAGTCGCACGAGAAAGTGCCGTCCACCACAAACGAGGCTTCAACATATTCCACCCTTACGTCGAATGTTGTTGATTGTTCGCAGGGACCGCCCGGGTCAACGGTAAACGTGACGGTGTAAGTGCCAGCCGCCATATATGTATGGTATGCAATCCTGTCGGTCGAAACGGGCGTGCCGTCGCCAAAATTCCACTGGCAGTTGGTTCGCGGTGGCATAAGGC
>CACWOG010000122.1 GCA_902762455.1 uncultured Bacteroidia bacterium
AATGGACGGAAAATCTGCAGTACGAACTTGAAGTCGTATATCGTATAAGCCGTCTTGGCAAGCACATACAGAAGAAATTTGCCTATCGCTACTACGATGCCGTTGCCCTTGGTCTCGACCTCACTGCCCGCGACTTGCAGGAAGATTGCCGTCGCCGTGGTTTGCCGTGGGAAATATGCAAGTCGTTCGACGGTTCGGCAGTGCTGTCGGAATTTGTGCCTTTGGAGGAACTTCCCGACAAGAACAGCATTGATTTCCGACTTCTGCGCAACGAAGTTGAAGTACAGCACGGCAACACTTCCGACATGCTTTTCTCCATCGATGATATTATTGAGCACGTGTCAAAGTATATGACGCTTAAAATCGGCGATTTGATATACACCGGCACACCTTTGGGTGTTGGCAAGCTCGAAATCGGCGACAAGCTCAAGGCCTATATGGGCGAGCAGAAGCTGATTGATATGAAGGTGAAGTAGGGCTTCGCCCGTTTATAGGTTTGAATGCCTGCGGCGTTTGATGGCTGGCGGTTGCTGAGCTTGTCGAAGTACGCCGTTTGATGGGCTAAAGCCCGTTTCTAAGTTTGGTGCTGATTATTCAAACACCTTTAGGAACTCATTAGGTATATTGCTTTCGAAATGCATTTTCTCGTGGGTACGCGGATGTGTAAAACCTAAAATCCACGCGTGAAGTCCTATGCGGTTGAAAAGATTTTCCTTCGAGCCATATTTCTTGTCACCGATAATTGGCTGACCGAGGTCGCTCATGTGGACGCGAATCTGGTTCTTGCGACCGGTTTCAAGGTTGATTTCCATAAGCGAATATCTGCCTTTGGTTTTCAAGGTCTTGTAGTGGGTTACGGCAAGCTGTCCGTTTTCGCGGTCTTTGGTGGAATAGACGACATAAGCCTTGTTTTGTGCAAGGTACGACTCGTAAACACCATCGCCTATAGGTTTGTCGCCTGCGGTGACGGCAATGTAGCGACGGTCGTAGATGTTGGTTTTCCAGTCGTCCTGCAAAAGAGCCTGTATTTCCTCGCTCTTGGCAAACATCATCAGTCCCGAAGTTTCGCGGTCGAGGCGGTGGACGATGAAAATACGGTTGTTGGGATTCTGCTCCTTGATGTGCTGGCTAAGTATGCTGTAGGCGGTCTCGTTGCTCTTTGCAGTTGCCACCGAAAGCATTCCCGCAGGCTTGTTGATGACAATTATGTCGCTGTCCTCGTAAACTATTGTTATGCCCTTGAGGTCGCGTCCCGAGGCTATGCGTTTCCAATGGATTGAAATCTTGTCGCCCGCTATAAGCTTCTGGTTGTAGAGGGTGACGACAGCTCCGTTGAGTTCCACAGTCTTGTTGCGCAACCACGACTTTACCTTGTTGTGGCTTCGGTCGGGGAACTTTTTCATCAGGAAGTTGATGAGTTCATCGGGTTCGGTGACTTCCAGATTTGTAACCTTTGGCTTTTCGAAACGCTTGTAGTTCTTTTTGGCTCTGTAGGGCATAATTTATGGGTTTATGGTTAAAACAATGATTTCTTTGATGTTGTGGCTATGAATTCCTTTAGGTAGAACGGGTCGTAATATACAAGGTCCTCGAATTTCTTGCTGTTGAATGCGGTTTCGGCAAGTTCTCCCATATATTCGGCCGACGGATATATGCCGTCGATGAAAGTGAAGCCTTCGCAAGCAAGGATTTCACTGCACTTTGGTGCTCCGTTGCCACAGAAAAGCAGTTTTTTGCCTTTGTATTCCGCAAAAGATTCCGCATCGATGATTTTCGCTTCCACTTCCGACAATTTGTCGAGCTTAACATTGGTAATCATCGTATATACTTCCATTCGGCGAGCATCAATCATTGGCACGATGAAGTCGTAGCTGTCCGTATATTTTGCCTTTGCCATTGCAGCTATTACCAGCAGAGTGTTTAGCGAAATAAGCGGAATGTCGCCACCGAAGCAAAGTCCCTTGCTTGTGCTTGCACCTATGCGAAGTCCTGTATAAGAACCTGGTCCGCCACTAAGTGCCACTGCATCCAAGTCGGAAACTTTTATTCCTGCCTCGTCAAGGACTTCTTTAACAAATACTGCAAGCATCTCAGAATGAGCAGACTTACGCGAGCCATCCGGTTGCATCAGGCGGAGATGTTCGCATTTTCCGTCCTTCGTTATCGAAACCGAACAGTAGTCGGTCGATGTCTCAATGTTTAGAATCCGTGCCATGAGAAAAATTTTCGCAAAAATAAGGTTTATTTACGATTTACGAAGTACGATTTTAGAATTGACAATGTTGGTGGACAAGTTTCTGGTTTCAAGATTTCTTGTTCCTAGTTGAATCTTTGAATCCTGAACATGAAACTTAGAAACGGCGCAAGCCATAAAAATTTTCCTTACCTTTGCATTCCCAAAACATTGCGTATGAAAAAGATATTGGTTACCGGCGGTGCAGGATTCATTGGCTCCCATTTGTGCGGGCGGCTACTCAACGATGGCAACGAGGTCATCTGCCTCGACAACTATTCGTCTGGCACTAAAGACAATATTATGCATCTTCTCGACAATCCGTACTTTGAGCTGGTGCGCCACGATGTGACAATGCCTTTTTCCATTGAGGTTGATGAAATATACAATCTTGCCTGTCCTGCCTCGCCCGTCCAGTACCAGTGTAATCCTATAAGCACGATAAAGACTTCGGTAATGGGCGCCATAAATATGCTTGAATTGGCAAAAGGCACAAATGCCAAGATATTGCAGGCTTCCACCAGCGAGGTATATGGCGACCCAGAGGTTCATCCGCAACCCGAAACCTACTGGGGCAATGTTAACCCCATCGGTGCACGCTCCTGCTACGACGAAGGCAAGCGCTGTGCCGAATCGCTATTCGTCAACTACCACAAGCAGAACAATGTAAGTATAAAGATAGTCCGCATATTCAACACCTATGGACCAAATATGTTGCCAAACGATGGTCGCGTGGTGTCAAATTTCATTGTGCAGGCCTTACAGGACAAGCCCTTAACAATTTACGGCGACGGTAGTCAGACGCGTAGTTTCCAGTATGTTGACGACCTTGTGGAAGGAATGATTAGGATGATGAATACTCCCGATGAGGTTATCGGTCCTGTAAACATTGGCAATCCTAGCGAATTTACAATGCTGGACCTTGCACAGAAAATAATTGAACTCACAGGCTCGAAAAGCCGAATTGAGTTCCACGAATTGCCCGAGGACGATCCAATGCAGCGCAAGCCCGATATTACAGTGGCTTTGGAATTGCTTAATGGTTGGCAACCAAAGGTTCAGTTGGAAGAAGGACTTTTAAATACGATAGATTATTTCAAAAAGATAGTCCAATAACATTGGTGTCCGTTAAAAAATCGAACAATACATATAATCACAACATTATCAGTTGTTTAGACGGTGATATTAATAAAGGGGGGTGTCATTTACTTGCTTCGCTGCGTGAGCTAAAGGTACGGAAGCTAGTCGTAACACGCGATACGGAACGGAGAGCGTTGTGAAGACTGCTATCCGTAATCTCCTATTGTGCTATTATTCAAGGAGATTATTCGCCTTTGGCTCATGAGAAAGTTCCGTATAAGTGAACTCACAAGCAACGTTCCTTATGCTGTTCGTTCTACTTTACGGAATGACTTTTCATTTTTAGCGGACAATAATAGTCCAATAAATGAAAAAAGCGGTTTTGAAGCCGCTTTTTTTGTTGCTGTCATCACCATTTACCTATATTATTTCGTCGGCAAGTTTCTTGAAGTCAACGCCGTTGAAGTTTCCGCTGCTCATCATCAGGTAGTTGGTGCCGTGGCAGTCGGTGGAACGCAGATAGTCCTGCAACTTGTTGGTGTCGGTATATACGGTTACGTTTCCACCGAAACATTCCTTTACATATTCTTCGGGAATATCAGGCAATTGCTTGTGCTTCAGAACTTCACGGTTGTAATAGACGATGGCTGTGTCGGCCTTGTCCATCGCACCGTTGTACTGCGGAATGAAATTCTTCTGCAAGCTGCTGAAAGTGTGCAGCTCAATGCAGGCTATGAGTTTGCGCTTCGGATATTTCTGTTTCAGCGCGTTTACGGTGGCTTTCAGCTTGCTTGGCGCGTGTGCAAAGTCGATGTAGAATGCCGAGTCGTCGGTTTCCTTTACCAGTTGCAAGCGTTTTGCCGCACCTTCGAAGGTTTCCATTGCCGACCAGAAAATGTCGTCCTTTATGCCAAGTTTCTGGCAGACCTTATATGCAGCGTTTATGTTCTGGAAGTTGTGGTCTCCGAAAACGTTTAGCACATATTTCTTGTCGCCACGTACTACGCAGTATTTCCCGTCTTCCTCAACGACATCGATTTTGCCGTATGATTCCGACTTGATGTCATGGTTTACACGGCTGATTTTCTTTAAGTTCTCATCACCTTCGAACCAGAAAAGGTTTCCGCCGTACTGTATCGACTTTACAAAAAATTCGAACTGCTCGACATATTTCGGGAAAGTTGGGAAAACATTGATGTGGTCCCATGCTATGCCAGTAAGTACGGCTATATGCGGCTTGTACCAGTGGAATTTTGGTGTGAGGTCAATCGGTGACGACAGGTACTCGTCGCCTTCGAATATTGCCACGTGGTTCTTGTCTTCGAGGTTAACCATAGTATCGAAGCCCTTGATGTTTGCGCCAACCATGTAGTCGAATCCGAGGTTTGCGTTTTTCAGCACGTGCATTATCATCGAGGTTATGGTTGTCTTGCCGTGGCTTCCGCCGATAACGACGCGCATTTTCGACTTTGTCTGCTCGTAGAGGTATTCGGGGTAGGAGCAAATCTTCAGTCCGAGTTCCTGTGCGCGGACTAGTTCGGGATTGTCCTTGCGGGCGTGCATTCCGAGGATTACAATGTCGATGTCGTTGGTGATGTTTTCGGGATGCCAGCCGAAATCCTTTGGCAGAAGTCCGCAGGCTTCGAGGCGCGAACGCGAAGGTTCGAAAATTTCATCGTCGGAACCCGTTACGTTGTAACCTTTCTTGTGTAGTGCTATTGCGAGGTTGTGCATTGCAGCACCGCCAATTGCTATGAAATGTATTCTCATCTTACAAAATTTTTATTACTTCGCGAGTTTAGCGAATTTTGGACAATGGCGGACGGTAGGTTTGGGGATGTTATCAAATTGGGGATGTGAATAAGATTTTCGCAGAAAAATCAGTGAATATATATAAAAGCCGTTCACATGTGCTTTTTGTTGCGAGTTAAATGTTACTCGCAAGCACAGGGCATTGAAGACGATTTATTCGGTTATACCAACCATTTCGGCCTGCAGGACTTCCTTAGTGTCGGTGTCGTAAACAAACGCCACGACCTTGCAGTTGGCTGCATTCCAGTCGCTGCTGAACGCCTTGCTGTACGATTTCTCGATTGTTGCATCCTTGGCCATAGCATCGGTGTTATCCTTTACACTTTCGCCCAATGCACCGCTGAGGCTCGTACGGAATACGTGATTGTGAACATAATTCTCGATAGTTTCGGGATCGGACTCATAGTCGGTCTGTCCTCCGATAATGTTGTCTTCTACAACATACACGCACAGCGACAATTTGCGCGAACAAATAGTTTCTGCCGTCAACTTTACATTGGTGGTAAGCGTACCGCCTGCAATAGACGGAGCAACTTCAAGCGACAATTCGGGCGCTACGTCATAATATTGAGCAAACAAAGTAGCCCACTCCGTCGGCGAGTTACTTACCGACAATGGATCCAAAGTATTTACAACTCCAGCCGGAAGACCTTCCAAATCCATATAACTGAGCATATAGTTGCCTTCTTCTGTCCTGAAATCGGCTGCAAATGCTGTTCCTGCTACCGGATTGGCAAACGACGAGCAATGCATTGCCACAGGGACAACTGCGTCATGGTAAGTGGCTTCCAAGGTGTTTAACATTTTGTGTGCTTTCGGACAATTTCCACACTTATGTCCCGTAAAATCTATAATCAGAACCTTGCGCAACAAAGTCTTTGCCCCAGTGGTGTCGGTGGGGTCTTGCGAAGAATTATTCGGTTTTTTCAGGTATTCACCTTCTTCTATCTTGTCGCACGAAGCAAGGAAAAGTCCTGCTAGCAGAACTGCGAACGTAAGTATTATTGTCTTCTTCATAATCTTCATTTTTTAGTTAGAATGTACTAGAAATCGAAAGTGCAAATCCGTTTGATGCCGGAACGTGTCTGCACACACCACCCACGCACATCACGCCTTCGCGCTGCTTGCCGTAGGTAAGCTGAATGCGGTTGCCACCCTTCACATAGCCAAAGCCAACATTGAAATAGTGGACTCGTGCGCTCTTATCGGGATTGCCGTAGTTCCAGTTGTCGAACACGGTAAAGAACCAGTTTGGCATTGTGAACTCAAGCTGTCCGAGAATCCAATTGCCCTTGTCCTGCTT
>CACWOG010000123.1 GCA_902762455.1 uncultured Bacteroidia bacterium
CCTCGACAAGAACTCCGAATCGTTGAAAATCATACAGCACGCCCGCGACGAAGCCCACCGTTTCGGCATAACCTTCCACCGAAAAAAACGTTCCGACAACTTCCTAAAGAGCGAACTCGACGACATAAAGGGCATTGGTCCCAAAACCAAGGAAATACTCCTAAAAGAGTTCAAGACCATAAACGGAATAAAGGAGGCGAGCAAGGAGAAACTAACCGAGGTACTTGGTGCGGCAAAGGCACAGATTATTTACGGATATTTTCATAAAGAGGGCTGAAAGACGAACAACTAGTCTAGCAGACTATTGACGGCAAGACTTTGAGCAATAGCAACATAAGTCAAAATTCTCTTGTCCTCATTGCATCCATATAGTTGCGAAGCACCGATTTCTGAGATTCGGGCAGACTTACCTTTTGTAAATACGAATCGGCAATATTGTAGCACTCTTCGATTTTTGCAATAGTCAATTCCTTGATTTTTAGAGTATCGTATATTGCTTTTACAGAGTTGTACTTTTCATCTCGGTCAAAATTCTCTTTTGAGAGCCATTCCAACAGTTCCGATTTTGTGTTGCCAGAAGCCAGATTCATTGCATTAATTAGCAGGAAAGTCTTCTTGTTTTCGGCAATATCGCCACCGATAGGTTTTCCAAATACTTTTGCATCTCCGTATGTATCAAGCAAATCGTCCTGCAGTTGGAAGGCAAGCCCAGCATAACGACCATACTGGTAGATGTTTTCGCAGTCGTCGGGAGAAGCATTGGCTATTAGAGCACCTATTTTCAGACTTCCTGCAAGAAGGACTGCCGTTTTAAGATTTATCATCTTCATATAGTCGTCAACGGTAACGTCGCTTTCTGTCTCAAAGTCCATATCATATTGTTGTCCTTCGCAGATTTTGATGGCAGTTTGCAAAAATGTATCGAGGACTTTTTCTCGGTTGCAAGCGGTTTTTGCTGTGCATTTGCAAGCCACAAGCGACATCAGGTCTCCCGAAAGTATGGCAATGTTCTCAGTCCATTTCTTATGCACGGTAGGACGTCCGCGACGCATATCCGACTTGTCCATTATGTCGTCGTGCAACAAGGTGAAATTATGGAAAATCTCAAGTCCGAGAGCCGCATCCACAGCGGCATCGGCATTCGCGCCGAACATTTCTGCCGACATAAGGCACATCACAGGACGAATTCGTTTTCCTCCAGCCGAAAGCGCGTATCTTACTGGTTCATACAAGAATTTCGGTTCTGTTTCCATCCTGTCAAGGAAAGAGTTCAACTGCGACTTGAAATAATCCAAATAATATTCCTGAGTTTTCATTTTATTATAAATTAATAGGTGCAAATCCTAAAAAATGGAATCAAAATAAAATGCCTGCAACACTTGCGAAAGCACTAGGCAAATCAACAGACCATAAAGCACAAGTTGCTGTACGACAAATGTCTTGGCGTTTACGATAACGTTTGACAGCAAATAGCACAGCGGGAAATACATAAGCCATACCGATTCGTTTGACGATATTGGCGATAGCAAAAACACTCCAGCGTATATCAGTATGAAAAGCATCGACTGGTGATATTTCATCTCGGCAGCCTTGCGGAAAACCTTTAGGGTAAATATCGACAGTAGCGAAACCAACACTGCATAAATTACAGGTATGCGGAATACATAATTAAGATAATTGTACTTTTCGCCCATCACCAAGACCGAAAACTCGGCCTTTACCGATTCAATGAGTTCCTGCCAGTCGCCATAAAGCCAAACAAGGCAGAATGCCACTCCCACGACAAACACTTGAGCAACCAAGAAAGATACTATGTCGCGCCACGAGATAGGCTTTACAATGGCCATCACAACAATCAAGGCGGGGAAAAGCACTATATACTTGTAGGCGAACAGCAACGACAGCCCGTAGAGCAAGCCTACATCAAGGCTATGCCTTATTGCCTCGTGCTTGTTGTACATTCCGAACATTCGCAAAATGGCAAGTGCCACAAACAACGTAGCGACAATTTCGGGTACAAACCTCTGCGCATTTATCAAGCTTCCTGTAAGCATTGCAAAGAACAGCGTAGGTAACTGATAGCCAGACTCAACAACTTGGTGACGGAAATTCGCCTTGGAAACATAGCAGGCAAAGGCAAATGCCAAAGCAAATGCTATTGTCGTATATATATATTGGAACAATGCCGACTCGTATGAAAACCTGAAGAAATACGAATGGAATCCGCCAGAGTCAACGGCTGTTGGCATTACGGCAAACTTGTAACCCCAAAGTGCTGCCATTAGCAAAAATGCCAGCAGGTAGTTAACGGGATTGTTCGATTTCAGCAGTTTCAGCATTGCATTACCTTATTTTAAGTCGAATCCAAGGTCGGTGCGATAATAGCACTTGTCGAACGAGATGTTCTTGAGCGACGAATACGAAGTTTCCAAAGCACTGAAAATCGTGTTGCCATAACTGCTTACGGCAATCACACGTCCGCCAGAAGTTACAACATCGTTGCCCGAAACTGCCGTTCCTGCGTGGAAACATACGCTCGATTTCACTTTTTCAAGTCCGCTGATAGCCTTGCCTTTCTCGTATGCCTCGGGGTAACCGCCCGAAACCATCATTACCGTTGCAGCTGCACGGCTGTCAAATTCCACCGACTTGCCAGCGAGTTCGCGCTTTGCTGCCGCTTCGAGCAAATCAACAAGGTCGGACTTTATGCGAAGCATTACCGATTCGGTTTCGGGGTCGCCCATACGGACATTATATTCAATTACATACGGGTCGCCATTTACATTCATCAAGCCGAAGAAAACAAAACCGCGATAGTTCATACCTTCGGCGCAGATGCCATTGATAGTAGGCTTTACAATACGTTCTTCCACCTTGCGAGCAAAATTGGCATCGTAGAACGGCACTGGAGAAACAGAGCCCATACCGCCAGTGTTAAGACCAGTATTGCCTTCGCCAATGCGTTTGTAGTCCTTGGCTTCGGGCAGAAGCACATACGACTTGCCATCGGTCAGTGCAAACACAGAACATTCAATGCCATCAAGGTATTGTTCGAGCACAACCTTGCTTCCTGCACTGCCAAATTTTCCACCGAGCATATTCCTGAGTTCGCGCTTGGCTTCATCGAGATTGTCAAGGATGAGAACGCCCTTGCCAGCAGCAAGTCCGTCGGCTTTAAGCACATAAGGAGGATTTACCGACTCAAGGAATTTCTCACCTTCGGAAATGTTTTCGGCTGTGATTGACAAATATTTTGCTGTTGGAATGCCGTATTTCTGCATAAACATCTTGGCAAATTCCTTGCTGCCTTCAAGTTGTGCCGAAAGTTTATCGGGACCAACCACCATAAGTTCTTTAAATTCAGGCTTTGCCGAGAAATAGTCCACTATACCCTTAACAAGCGGGTCTTCGGGACCAACGACAACCATATCGATTTTTGCTTTGCAAACAAATTCTGCAACTGCGTCAAAATCGTCAGCCTTTATTGCCACATTTTCTGCAATTTCGCGTGTTCCAGCATTTCCTGGAGCAACATACAACTTTCCTAATTTCGGACTTGATGCAATTTTCCAAGCAATTGCGTGTTCGCGTCCACCTGAACCTAATACCAATATATTCATAGTCATATACTTTTCTTAAATTTAAAATGTGTTGTCAATGGGATGATTTTCGCCACCGCTACTATTTCCTGTCGTATCAACGTAAATGGAATAAAACTCTTCGGGCGTAATGCGCACCAACTTGTAGTC
The DNA here is from genome assembly GCA_902762455.1 of uncultured Bacteroidia bacterium. Classification (GTDB taxonomy): domain Bacteria; phylum Bacteroidota; class Bacteroidia; order Bacteroidales; family ML635J-15; genus Bact-19. The sequence goes on from CACWOG010000123.1 coordinate 3,750, forward strand.
GGTCTGATAGCCGCTGTTGTATAACTGCGACATCTTAACCTCGTTTTGCGAAACACTGCGAATGTGCATCAAGGAACGGCTATTGTACTGGTTATAACCGATGTAGTAACCGTCAACAGCCTTGTCGTAGTAAACGTTCATCTGCTTGCGACGAATCTCCCACAACATAGTATCGGTGTAGTCGTACTTGTAATATTTGGTTGCACCTTGTGCACTATCGCCAAAATGATAGAAAGGAATCGATGTGCAAAGTTCGCCAGTTTCCTCGTTCAGTGGCTTCCAATAGCCTTTTATTGTTTCTTCCCATTCAAGGTCTGTCTTGCTAGGTCCACAGCCCGACAAAAAAGCCAATGCCACAGAACAGAACACAACAGCCAGTATTAAAAACAATTTTTTCATCACAAAATTCATTTATGCCAAATAATTTTTCGTTCTTCGTTATATAAAACCTTATTGTTGTCGAACAACCACTTGATAACGTTTACGGTCTTTGTTTCGTCTTCACCAACCTTGTCAATCAATTCGTTGTAAAGATATGGAGATTCGCTCAGAATGCGCTTAATTTTTTCAAGAATAATGTCGAACTCGTACTTGCTAAGTCCCAATTCGTTACGACGCTTGCAAACGTCGCACTCGCCACAACGGTCAACATCGGTCTCGCCGAAATATGCCAGAAGTTGCTGGCTTCGGCACTTGTTGTCGCTCGTTGCATAACGAAGCATAGCCTCCATCTTGGTCACAACACGTTCCTTGCGCGAATCAAGAGCCTTGCGGTCGAAATACATATCGTTTTCGCGACGACGTTCCATAAGTAAGCGTATAATTGGCTTGTTAATTTTAGGTATATAACTGATTATCTTATGTTTTGCTAAAATTTTAAAATACTCGTACACAGATTGTTCCGAGATTCCAGCCTTTCTTGCAATATATTCCTCGCTTATATTGACAAAGTCGGTAAAAAGTCCTGTGTACATCCTAAGTATCAACTTGATGAACTCGTCAAGATTCTTGTTTTCCAGTTGGAACTTGTACAAATCGTCGCGACGCACATCGAACATTATTCGTGAAACGGTATTGGTGTCCTCGACATATTCCAAGAACCCTGCAAATTCCAAAGTTTTCAAGCAGTTATGCACCGTCAGTATATCAATGTGGGAATGTGCGGAAAAGTCAAATATGTCGAACGGAATATCTTGGTTAGCACCGCCTTCGTATGGTACGCCAAGATAACTGCACACTTCGGAATACACTTCCTTGACTTTTGGCAGTTCGGGAAATGATGTGGTTATGTTCTTCTTAATCTGCGCCTTGTCGGCATTGTTGGTCAGCAGAAATGCGTATGCTCGTTTTCCGTCACGTCCCGCACGTCCGGCTTCTTGAAAGTATGCTTCGGGCGAATCGGGCAAGTCAAGATGAATCACCAAGCGCACATCCGGCTTATCGATTCCCATACCGAAAGCATTGGTACACACCATTATACGAATTTGGTTCTTCTGCCAAGCCTCTTGCTTCTCCGACCTTTCCTGTGCCGACAATCCTGCGTGGTAAAAGTCCGCCGAAATGCCATTTTGTTGCAAAAGCATAGCATATTCGCGCGTTTTCTTGCGATTTCTTACATAAAATACACCAGAACCAGGCACCTTGTTCAATATTGAAAACAATTTGCGAATCTTGTCCTCGGTGTTTATCACATAGTAAACCAAGTTTTTGCGCTCGAAACTTTTCTGAAAGACATTGTGGACAGGAAATTTCAGTCTGTCCTGAATGTCGTCAACCACCTCGGGAGTAGCAGTTGCGGTAAGGGCAAGTACAGGTACATTGGGCAGGATTTCACGGATTTCAGCAATTTCGAGGTAGGGCGGACGGAAATCGTAGCCCCACTGCGAAATGCAATGTGCCTCGTCAACGGTTATCAGGTTGACGTGCATAACCTTGAGCCGTTCGCGGAAATAGTAGTTTTTGAGTCGCTCGGGCGAAAGGTAGAGGAACTTGTAGTCGCCGTAGGTTGCATTATCAACGGCAATTTCTATTTCGTGCTGAGTCATTCCCGAATAAATTGCGACAGCTTTTATTCCGCGTTTCTGCAAATTTGCGACTTGGTCTTTCATCAGTGCGATTAGAGGAGTAATGACAAGGCACACACCGCTGTTAGCCATACTGAAAACCTGGAATGTTATGGATTTTCCACCGCCAGTAGGCATAAGTCCGAGCGTATCCTTTCCTTCCGACACCGACTTGATAATCTCCTCCTGCGGATAACGGAAAGTGTCGTATCCCCAGTATTTCAGCAATATTTCACGAAACTGACTCATTATGTTGAAAAGTCAAAGGTAATGAATTATTGGATACGATGATATTTTTTGTGAAAAACTTTAAACCACCCCAAACAACCCCAAACAATATTAAACCATCTCAAACAACTTTAACCCATTTTGCATTCTCGCAATTTGCTAGTTCAACAAAAATTCTTAAGTTTGCAACATTATAAATTTAAAACACAACGCAATGAAAGAACAAGTATTAAAGGCAATGCGCGAGGCTGGCAAGCCCGTCTCGGCTGGTGAAATCACGACGGCTCTTGGTGCCGACCGCAAGGAAGTTGACAAGGCTTTTGCAGAACTCAAGAAGGAAGGCGCAATAGTTTCGCCAGTGACAAGGCTTTTGCAGAACTCAAGAAGGAAGGCGCAATAGTTTCGCCAGTACGCTGCAAGTGGGAACCAGCGAAATAGTACAAGTAAACGGTTGGCAGATAAAATGTTGAAATAATCGTGAATATCGAGGACTTTCGCGAATTATGCCTATCGCTGGGTGACGATGTGGAGGAGAAAATGCCCTTCACAGCATTCCGTTATGCAAGCGAAGTGCTGGCGTTTTATGTGCATGGGCATATTTTCGCGTTCTTGGACTGCAACAATTATGGTGTAGTTACGCTAAAATGTCAGCCGGAACGAATTTGCGATTTAAAGGCTCAATATGATTATGTCGGAAAGCCCTTCAATCTGCCACCAAAGTATTGGATTGGGATAAATGCAACTATCGCGCCCGATGATTTGCTTTGCGAACTTACTAAGAACTCATACGAGATAGTAAAAACAAAGTATAAGGTCTAATATTGAGAATTTTACGAGAATGCATTGAGTGTGTAACAAAGATAATTGTAGTGCAGCATCGCAAGATTATACATATAGATATGGATGCGTTCTTCGTCTCTGTCGAGGAACACGACAATCCTGCCTTGAAAGGTCATCCTGTGGCCGTTGGATATGACGGTCCGCGGGGCGTTGTCGCTACTGCAAACTATGTTGCGCGGAAATATGGTGTACACTCGGCATTGCCGATTTCAACTGCACACCGCTTGTGTCCCAACCTGATTGTCGTGGAGGGGCATTACCAAAGGTACAAGGAGGTTTCGCAGCAAGTTCACAAGGTATTCCATGAATATACCGACATCATAGAGCCTCTGAGTCTCGACGAGGCATATCTGGATGTTACCACCAACAAGAAAGGCATTGCCTTGGCGGTTGACATTGCTCGCGAAATCAAGCAGCGTATCTTGGAAGAAACGGGGCTAACAGCTTCGGCAGGAGTGAGTTACTGCAAGTTTCTCGCCAAGGTTGCCAGCGACTATCGGAAGCCTAACGGACTATGCACAGTTCATCCCGACAGGGCAATTAAGTTTATCGACAAGTTGAAAGTGGAGCAACTTTGGGGCGTGGGCGAAAAGACAGCGCAGCGAATGCACTCGTTGGGCATTTTCACAGGCAAGCAACTTCGCGATGTGCCTCTTGCGATACTTACTTCCGAGTTTGGAAAAATGGGACGAATATTCTTCGACTTTGCCAGGGGCATTGACAATCGTCCTGTGGTTACCGAGTTTGTGCGCAAATCGGTAGGCTGCGAGTGTACATACGCCAACGACCTTGCCAGTTACGAGGATATGGTTTTTCAGCTTACGCCACTTGCCAACGAACTGGTACGACGAATCGAGAAAAACAATTTCAAAGGACGTTCGCTGGTCTTGAAAGTAAAATATAATGATTTCAGGCAGACAACGCACAGTTACACAGGCAATTCCATTCTTAACGACATTGATGAGATTCTGCCCATTGCGAGGAGCCTGCTTGCAAATGTTGATACCGAGCGCCCTGTCCGTCTCTTGGGCTTGACGGTCGCCAGCCCTATTCTTCCAGAAAACAAATCCATTGATTATCAGCTAACTTTTGATTGGTATTAAATTATATATGAAAAAAGTAACCGTAATTTCA
>CACWOG010000124.1 GCA_902762455.1 uncultured Bacteroidia bacterium
GTTTTTTCATTATAATAAAATTTCGTTTTTGAACCGGTCGCATTTTGCGACCAGTTGGATATCGCAAAATGCGACTTTCAATTTTTATCAAAAAAGCACAAGAACTTCCCAACGAAAGTCCCTGTGCCTATATGCCTTGAAAATATTACTTTTCAATTCTGATACGAGCGTCAACGGCAACGACATTGCGCGGATTGCCAAGCAACGGGTTCAAGTCCATCTCGGCAATTTCGGGAGCAGCCATTACCAATGCGCTTACGCGTGCAACCTGGTCGGCATAGATGTCGATGTTGACAGGTTCCTGTCCGCGAACACCCTGCAAAATCTTGTAGCCGCGCAACTTGGTAAGCATTTCCTTTGCTTCGGCAGCGGTGATTGGAGCAAGTGCGCTCTGAACATCCTTCAGCACCTCGATGAAGATACCTCCAAGTCCGAAGAATACCTGATGTCCGAACTTCGGGTCACGGATTGCACCTATATATACATCGGTACCATCAAGCATCGGATACATTTCCACTGCGTAGGTATCCTGAATCTTAATAAGACGGTCGAATTCCTTTGCAACTGTGTCCATATCCTTTACGCCAAGTACAACACCTCCAACATCAGACTTATGCAACGGACCTACAACCTTCATTACCAGCGGAACATCCTTGCTGCAGCCAACTTCCTTTGCGAAAGCAAGCGCATCTTCCTTCTTGTCAACTTCTACCGATTTCTTGCGGTTGATTCCTGCTGCATCGAGAAGTTCGTTGTAGTCGGCAATTTCCATGTAACCGTTCTGTACGCGGTCGATGGTCTTGCGGATACGGGCAACATCAATCTTCGGAAGCTCAACATTTTCGGGCTGTGGCTTCGGAGTGTGGTAAATCTTGCACAATGCATTACCAAGCACGCATTCCTCCGGGAAGTTAATGTGTCCCTTTGCTATGAAATCGTCAATATCGTCCTTAACATTGATAATTGATGGCAATACTGGGAAAATCGGCTTCTTGCAGGTCTTCATCTTTTCGCCAAGTAGGTCGTAAACCTCTCTGTTGCTGAACAATCCAGGTGAACCGAAGATAACTACCGAGAAATCAATGTCTTCATATTCGTTTTCAACGGTGTCAATGATATAGCCCAATTGTTCTGCAGTACCAGTTGCGAGGAAGTCGATTGGATTACCAACCGATGAACCGCCAAAGAGCTTTGCGAGCAGCGGTGCACTTGCCGGATGATCCTTCAGAGGAGGAACTTCCATACCACCATTCGACAAAACATCGGTAAGCATTACGGCAGGACCACCAGCGTGGGTGATAACAGCGCAACGGTTACCCTTGATTTCAGGATGCATGAAAACAGCGCAAACTGTGGTCAGTTCCTGACGGTTGCTACAACGAACTATACCAGCCTTACGGAAAAGAGCATCGACAGCTGCATCGTTTGTTGCCAAAGCGCCAGTGTGCGACGAAGCAGCACGGCTACCAGCAGCAGAACCACCCGACTTAATGGCAGCAATGTGGCATCCCTTGTTGATGAGCGAGCGTGAATGCTTGAGCATCTTCTGCGGGTCGCCAATCTTTTCCATATAGAGCATGATTACGCGCGAACTCTTAACTGGGTCGAAAGTATTGTCAAGGTGTTCGAGAACATCCTCAATACCAATCTGAGCCGAGTTTCCTACAGCCCATACACTATTGAATTTCAAACCGTTGGAAATACCATATTCCTTGATGAACACAGCAGTTGCACCCGAACCGGTGATGAAATCAACACCATGAGGGTCGAGTTGCGGAATTGGAGTATCGAAAGCACCGCAATAGTTGCTGTTGAGGAAACCTGTGCAGTTAGGACCAATCAGGCTGCCGCCTACATTGTTGATATATTCAACAATCTGGCGTTCAATCTTTGCGCCTTCTTCGTTCTCCTCGCCGAAACCAGCCGACAGGATGATGAAACCGCCGGTCTTCTTGGTGTTTGCAAGAACATCAACAGCGTGAGCGCAGAACTTAGCCGCGATTGCAAGTACAGCGCAGTCAACTTCAGGCAATTCCTCTACCGTATGGTAGCTCTTTACGCCCTGAACTACATCCATCTTGGGATTAACAACATACACCTGACCTTTGAAAGGACTTGAAAGCAAATTCTTCAGCACCTTTCCGCCGGGCTTATGAACATCGTCGGAACCACCAACGATTACAACGCTTTTGGGATTTAATAATTTACTATTTATCATTTTGTTTTTAATTATTTTCTTATGCGTGCAAAGATAAGTTTTTATTATCAAACAAACAATCGTGATTTTGGAATATTATGAACAAGGGAAAAAGGCTGGAAGGCTCACGGGCTTGAAGGCTAAAAGGCAGAAAGGCTAGAAAACCGAAAGACCAAAAGACTGAAAGACTGACGACGCAATCAACATTTCGATCCTTCGGCTAACGCTCAGTGGGCGAATGCTATGAGAACAAAACTTTAAACAACTACTTTAGTTTTCGCTTAACCATTTCGAGATACCAGTCGCGCATAACCTCGTTGTACGACAAGAAACTGCAATTATTGGCATACACGCCTGCTTCAACAAGTTCGTTGACCATCGGAGCTGTTAATTCTCGCTCACAAATATCATCGTGGAACGACACAAATTTACGAACGACCGACTTTGGCAGGAAGGGCTTCAACCTGTTTTTCAGATGCTGCCGCATAATGGCCTTTCTATCAGGAACATTCTTTTCGAAATCTACTCCAAATTTTGAAAAGACACATTTCGAGACATATTCGACATAAAGGCTACAATTCTCTAACCTTTTGTATGGCAGAGCCTTGAACAAATTTAGCAACTCGACATCCCAGAATGGCATCCTAACTTCGTGCTCGAAAAATTCGTACAAACGGGCAGAATTATTTATCTGATGAGCCAACCTATTCTGCATAATAAACGACAAATAATTGGTATGCGCAGAAATGCCCTGTTCTTGGTTTGCTTCAAAATAAGACATTACTTCCTTGCGTACATAAGAAGACATACGCCCATATTCAAAACTGTCATACATTATCTCATTAGTAAGATAACGAACAGAACTTTCAGATGTCACCATAGCCTTCCGCAAATGGCTTCCTGCTATTGAATCGGCAGGATGTCCAGGCACAAAGACAGCATTATTCTCAACAATATTGTTTTGTATCAGCCACTTAACAGCAAAATATTCAAATACCCACAAAAAGTTTCCCAAACCGCCTACAAAATGGCAATACCTTTGAAATTCAGGATCATTGAAATAATCTTGAGGGACAAATTCCGCACTTGTATTATCAATAAAATAATGTCTGTAACCTAATTTCTCGACAACTTTTCGTGCAATAATCAGCTCTGAATTTTCGGGACGACCAACGGTATAGCAAACAACATTCACATAGCCAAGTCTTTTCAACATGCTAACAATTAAGCGCGAATCAAGGCCTCCGCTCAACGGCACAACAATTTGCCTATCTTTTGCCGATTCGAGCATTCTCCGAAATGCAGACTCAAATTTAAAATCTAGCTGCTCAAACGAACAATCCTTCTCCTCGCCCACTTTAGTACGGTAATTCCAATATTCAAATTCTTTAGCATTACCATCCTCAAACACTATGAAATGGAACGGCTTTACTTGCATTATGCCTTCCACAAGAGTTTTTCCTGCCAAAACGGCTCCCGAACATAGGTATTCTTCTACAGAATGTGTATCGAGATGCGAGTTTTTATTCAACAGAAGATATGGATTATCGGAAACAGACAAAAGTTCTTCTTGCAAATAAAACAACGGATATATCCTGCTTCCATCAATTGCAACAGCTTTAAAATCAGGCTTATTTATAACAACAGCAAAGATTCCGTTCGCGTCAGACAGCAAACCTCGCAAAGAAGTTTCGTCGCTTGCCGAGGCAAAATAATCAACTAAATCCTGTCCGCAATGCAAAATTCCGTGCGAATCATGACAATAGCCACGAGCCGAAACGCAACCATCAGAAAGCCAATTATATCCAGAAAGTTTTACGTTCATTTTCAATTAAAACTTTGCAAATATACAACTATTTATTGATGGATAGCATACAAAAAAAGTCGCTCCCTTTCGGAAGCGACCATTGTAAACCGATTAAAAGGATTTATAAAAATTAAAAATCTTACAAGTTGTTCAAAATGTAATTTGTCATCTTTGTATATAGGTGATGACGCGTGTTACCGCCGTAAATGCTGTGGTCCTTGTTTGGATAATACATCAGGTCGAACTGAACATCAGCCTCGATGAGCTTGTCAACCCAATCGACCGAATTCTGGAAATGAACATTGTCGTCGGCAGTTCCGTGTACCAACAAGTATTTTCCTTTCATCTTCTTGGCGTGGTTGATTGGCGAATTGTCGTCGTAGCCAGCGGCATTGTCCTGTGGCAGACCATTGTAGCGCTCGGTATAAACCGAATCGTAGTATCTCCAAGTAGTTACAGGCGCAACTGCGATACCAACCTTGAAATAGTCGGCACCGACAGTCATACAAAGGCTCGACATATATCCGCCGTAGCTCCAGCCGAAAATACCAATCCTATCCTTGTCAACATAATCGAGCGAACCCAGATACTTGGCTGCCGAAATCTGGTCTTGTACTTCGTACTTGCCTAATTGTCCGTAAGTTGTCTGACGGAAATCGCGACCACGATAGCCAGTGCCACGATTGTCAACCGAAACGATTATGTAGCCCTTCTGAGCAAAAATCTGATACCAAGGCATTGAACCGTCCCAAACATCGGCAACTGTCTGCGAACCGGGACCACCATAAACATACATAAACACCGGATATTTCTTCTTTGCATCGAAATTCTGAGGCTTTATCATCCAGCCGTTCAGTTCGTCACCATTTTCAGTCTTGAAAGTGAAAAATTCCTTCTTCGTGAACTTGTAGTCGCCATTAATCTTGTCGGCAAGAGCCTTATTGTTTTCGAGTTCGCGGATAACCTTGCCGCTATTGTTGCAAAGTGTAATCACAGTTGGAGTGTTTGCATCGCTGAACTCGTTTATGAAATACTTGAAGCCATTGCTGAAAGTTGCAGAATTGGTTCCCTTTCCTTTGCTCAGCTCCTTGATTTTGCCCTTCTCGGCATCAACGCAGTATATTTCGCGACGGAGCGGAGAATTCTTTGCAGCCTGGAAATAAACAACGCCATTATCGTCAACTCCATAAACCTCAGTCACTTCCCACTGACCGTCGGTAAGCTGACGGACAAGGTTTCCGCTCATATCGTACATATAAATATGACGGTAACCATTTGATTCGTGCGAGGTTATGAAATGCTTATTGTCGGGAAGGAAAGTAAGGTCGTCGTTGATTTCCAAGTAGTTCTTGTCGGTCAAGGTCTGAATTATCTTCGACGAACCGTTTGTTGCATTGATAAGGAATAGTTCGTACTTGTTCTGCAAGCGGTTGAGCTTCACAGCCGAAAGCGTATTTGCATCGTTTGTGAACTTCAGACGCGGAATGTACATGTCGTTGAGGTCGCCCATGTCGGCAACGGTGATTTTACCGCTTTCAATATCAACAATATGCAGAGAAACTTTAGAGTTCTCCTCCCCTGCCTTCGGGTACTTGTACTCGTAGTTTTCGGGATAAAGCTCACCGTACATTGTCATGCCGAACATCTTTACATTCGATTCGTCGGTACGCAGGAAAGCGATTTTTTTGCCGTCAGCCGACCAGTCGTAAGCCTTGTTGTAGCTGAATTCCTCTTCGTAAACCCAGTCGGGAGCACCATTTATGATTTTGTTCCATTCGCCGTCGGTTGTAAGCTGTACTTCCTTGGCATTCTTGTCGGTTATGTCCTTCACATACAGATTGTTCTTACGAACAAAAGCCACCTTCTTGCCATCGGGCGAGAACGAAGCCAACTGCTGTTTGCCGTTTTCAGAAAGACGAGTTACCTCTTTGGTTTTCAAGTCGTAAATATAATACTCTGCAGTAAACGAGTGGCGGTAAATAGGCTCGTACTTGGTTGAAAACATAATCTTCGATTCGTCGGGACTGAAAACATAGTCGAAAATGAAATCGAAGTTGTCGCCAAGCTTAAGGTCGGCAACCATCATCAGCGTTTCCTCCTTTTCACCAGTCTTGTAGCTGTACTTCTCGATACCGTTGCGACGGATAGTAAGGTTGGTGTAATGTTCGCCATCCTTCATCGATTCGATTCCATAAACGCCATTAGTTCTGAAAGTTCCGTAGTAGTACAAATCATCGACTGTGATTTCCTTCTGCGCATTAACCGTAAAAGCCACTGCCAGCAGCAAAATTACGGACAAGTAAAATCTCTGTATGTTCATATAAATAAATTTTGAATGC
>CACWOG010000125.1 GCA_902762455.1 uncultured Bacteroidia bacterium
GTTGCGCTACGAAGACGATTCGACAAGAACGGATATTTCGATGCAGAAATAAAATCCGCTATTTGCATTAAGGATATTCTGAAAAAATAGTGAGGCTTTCTATCTAATTGTTGGTAGAAAGCCTCAATTGTTTATGCGGATATTCCTCCTATCACAACTATTGGTTAAATCCAGCCTTTCTTTTCATCATTTTTCGGGATTGCTTGGCCTTTCCGAATGCAGGAACTTTGCAGTGTAAAAGTTGATAAGAGAGAATAAACAGGAAAAACAATAAAAAATACAATAAAATGGATTTGAAAATAGGTGATATTCAGGAAACGGCATTGATAACGCTGGCAATTCGCGCCAGTGAGACAAGCCGTCCGAACGCACGAATCAAGGATTCGATGGCGAAGGAAATTATCGACACGCTTGGCGTGGATGTCAGCAAGTACGACCCGTTTATGTCGCACGAAGGCGTAGTGGCGCGTACCATTATGTACAAGAACCAGTTGGAAGAACTCATCAGTCAATATCCCGATGCGCTGTGCATAAATCTGGGCTGCGGTTTCGACGACAAGTTCGTGCAGGTTGACAATGGCAAAATCTCGTGGTTCGATGTCGATTTGCCCGACATTATGTCGGTTAGACGCAAAATATATCAGGACCGCGACCGTTGCCTTATGAAGGACGGCAGTGCTCTCGATGCAGAGTGGACAAAGGGGTTGCCAAAACGCTCCATGACCATCGTCGTTATGGAAGGTGTGCTGGAATATTTCACGAAAGAGCAAGTAAAGACTTGTCTCAATATGTTGTGCGATTCGTTCGAACATGGTTACCTGCTGGCCGAACTGCACCATCCGTTACTTGGCAAGAACACCAAGCATCACGATGCCGTGAAATACACCAACGCCGAGTTCCAATGGGGGACAAAGTCGGGTAGGGAATATCTTGAGTTGGAACCGCGTATGAGTTTGGTTTCGGAACGGAGCTACAACGAGGAAATGCGAAAATATTCCGTTCGTGCAAAGTTGTTCGCTCTGTTTTTCCCACATCTGAACAATAGATTGGCAGTGTATAAGTGGTAGATTTTTAATAAGTTAACGCAATGAAAACAGCATTTAAAATTATTCTTATGGCAATTGCCTATTTTGCCTTGTTTATTGTAGGCGGGGCAAGCGGTATGATTCATCCGATGTGCTATGCGTACATTGGCGCGATTCTTCCCATATTTTTTGCTTTCGTGTATCTTTATTCGGCAAGTCTGTTGCGTTGTTTTGGCGTGGCAACAATTCTCAATGGAATTTTCCTTGTCGCAGCTTTACTGGCAGGTGAGGCCGACATCTCATTCATCACAGGAATAGCGATTCTTACGGCACTTTCCGAAATAATCAGGATGGTATGTGGTTACGATACACGGAAAGGCGTTCGTTGGAGTTTCCTGCCGTTTGCATTTTCGTTTTTTGCCTTCACTGCCCACTGGTGGACAGATACCGAAGGGTCGCTAGCTGCTGCAGTTGAAGAAATGCCGACAGGCTACGACAAACTGATGATGCCTGTCATTGACAATGTGCCTATGCTTATTATAGTACTGCTTCTGACCATACCAATTTCCATACTTGCAATGCGGTTGGCAGAGCGTGTGCTGAAAAAACAAACGGCAGTATTGAAATAACAATTCGTTTAATCGTAATTTTTTAGCAATGGAAAACAAAATTTCAAAAGTATCCTTTTTATGGGTGATTATTATGGTGGGCTTTATGGCTCATATTGCAGCCGACATTCTTCCTGCATTCTGGGGAGCAAATATCGCAATGCCAGATTCTACAGGTGAAGCCTCGACGGGTATGATAATGTTTATGATGACTATGGCATTCTTCGTTCCGATGTGCGGATTGCTATGTATGAATTACCGCAAATTCAAGGCTATGCGTATCATAAATCTTGTTTTGGCAACGGTGATGATGCTGTTCAATTTCTTCCACACAAGCGAATTGTTCATGGAGTTCAATCCCGTGCAACTGATAATACTTCTTGTAATGGTAGTTCTGGGTGTATATCTGTTTGTGTATTCGTTGCGTATGGTGAAACAGAATGATTAAGGCAGTTCTATCGATTAGAATTTGCAGTTTGTAAACAAAAGCCTAACTTTGCAGACCATTTTTAGAAAGTCTGTATGATAAAAAGAGTTTTGGCTTTTGTTTTATTTTTGATGTTATTTTTGTCAGTATGCGCACAAAATCAGCATTGCAATGTGAAAGGGTGCGTAGTTGACGAAACTCAAATGCCTGTTGGGTTTGCATCGGTGGCAATAGCCTGCGACTCGACATTCCTAAGCGGAACACTGACCAACGAAAATGGCGAATTTGTCCTGCAACTTGCAAAATCAGAAAAACAATATCTGCTGTCGGTTTCATTTATCGGAAAAAAGACAAAACAAATTTCATTTGTCGCCAATGCCAAAAACATCACTATCGACACTATTGTCCTGGAAAACAATGCATACCAACTTGAAGAAGTGCAAGTATCCGCCGAACAGACTACCCATAACGCTGTAGAACACAAGGTTATTTCACCGCAGTCGGTAATGACCGAAGTAAAAGGCTCTGTCCTGGATGTGCTGAAGGCTGTGCCATCGGTATCGGTTGACAACGAAGACAATGTATCGATTCGTGGAAACAGCAATGTGCTTGTTCTAGTTAACGGACTGCCAACAGCAATGACAAGTCTGTCGGCAATTTCGTCTGCAAACATCGACAATGTGGAAGTAATTACAAGTCCCGATGCCAAATACGATTCGGAGGGTACAGGCGGAATCATAAACATTGTGCTAAAGGAAAATAAAAGCGAAGGTTGGAGCGGAGCGTTCTCGGCAAACTACGGCTTCAATCATTTTGCAAACGCCAACGCCGCAATCAATTACACAAAGGATGGCAAATCGTTCCGTTTTAGTTACAACCTTAAATACGAAGACGATATCATCGACGGAAACCTGAACCGCAAGTTCGTAAATGCTGGCAATTGGCTCGAGCAGCAGTTTCATTCGGCACGCACGGTCTTCAACAACAATATCGGAGTTGGAACAACGCTCCGTCTGAACAAGAAAAACCGGCTGACTGCCGATGTCCGATTCATAATGCCACGGCTAAACACCCAACAGCAATTTGCCAACACCTACGGCACCAACGAATTGAAAAGCGTTGAAAATCGCAGCAGCAATGTGTCGTGGAACCGTGAAAATATCGACGGAGCCATTTCTTACACGCACATAATCAATCCGCAATCATCAGACATAATGCTACGAGCGGCCATTTCAAAGATATGGGGGCATCGTCCATCGTATTATTTTTTGGAAAATGATTCAATCGGAAAATCAAATTCAGGCGGAAGTCCGCTGAATACATCAGCCCAATGCGATTACAAGTTAATTCGTGAATATGGAAGGTGGGATGCTGGAGTAAAATTTTCGTACAGGCAGAACGACATCTACCACGAATTCTACAATATGGACAGTAGCCAGTGGGTATATTCCAATGTTTATAGCAACGATTTGCTACATAGAGAGTTCATTCCTGCAGCTTATATGTTGTTTTCGTCCGATGCCGACAAAAAGTTTAGCTGGAAAGCAGGGATAAGAACCGAATATAGCCGTGTGATCCTGCAAAACGATAAAGATGCCATAGACACCGCAACCAATCATCTTTTTGTCGGTCCAAGTTTGATGCTAAACTATAAAATCAAATCTAAAAAGGAAACTCTCAAGCAGCACATTTCCTTAGCGTTCAATTCGCGAATCAGCCGACCGGCGTATCCGCAGCTGAACCCATATATGAGTATGGTTGATGCGCATACTTTTGAGCAGGGAAATATGCGGCTTTGTCCCGAAACATCGTATCACCTTGAATTTTCGTACGGAGCGAAAGACAAGACCGTCAACTTCTCGACTAATGTATATGCCGACTATCTGAAGGATAACATTACTCAAGTTGCTATGCTTAAAGGTGATATACTTCTGCTGACTTTTGTGAACGGAACCTTTGAATTCAAAACGGGACTTGAAGCTTCGCTGGGCATCACTCCCTGCAAATGGTTCGATATGCAATTCGGAGCAAATACATATTATGTTGACACAAAAGGAGACTACGAAGGCATCGACCTTGACAATCGCGGGATTGTCAACAGTGACAACCTCAAATTAACTTTCCATCCGATAAAGGCAATGGACATACAGGCGCAGTATTTCTTCGAAACGCCACAATATTACCCGCAATTTACCACAAAGCTGTCTCATCATCTTGACATTGGCATAAGCCATAAATTCCTAAAAGGTAGTCTGGTCGTTTCATTGTTGCTTACCGATGTTTTCAAGACAAATAGCTGGGACATATTTTCAGACAATCGCATTTATCACCTTACCAACACGAGTATCAATAAAAGCAGAATGTTGTGGATAGGAATTCGCTACAATTTCAATTCATACAAGGCAAACAATGCGCCGAAGAATACCGAAAATGACAGAAATAAGGTTAGGTTGGGATTGTAAATAACTATTTTTCGCAAAGTCAGAAAAACTGCAAGGCTTTTCGTTTTTTTCAGTTCTTCACTGCCCTAATCGACAGTCCGCAGTTGCGGTAGGTAAGTTTTTCCTCGCAGTCGTCAGCACCGAAGAAAACGCCCCAGGCTCGGCAAGGAACATCGGTATAGAGCGAACTTGTCCAGTAAATGCCGTACGAACCGTTGTAGTTGTGTTCGCTTCCGCTTTGGTATCCTGCTGCCGGCAGGAAGATGGAATTTCCGTTAGGTCCCGTAAACTGCCGTCCGCCAACGCCGTTAATCGTTGTCCAAACAATGGTGCATGAAGTCATCAGTTCGCTCATTTCCTCGTAGGTCGGTATGCGCCAGTCGCTTCCCCAGTTGGCTGTGGCGGCATCGTCGGTTGGTTCAAGTAGGGTAAGGTTGTCGGTAAAGCCATTGTTGCCGAACTGCGGGTCGCTGCAATATTTTGTCAGTCTCGGATTGTTCCACGATGTGCCCTCGGCATACATATAGCTTTCCCAAGTGTATGCGCCCTTTTAGGCAATTTCGCCCCAAGCGAAAAACTCTCCGTATTCTTCGGGATTGGCGGCGCCGATGTTACAGGTCGCCCACTTCGTTCCCGAGGGCAACCCAAGGTCAACCCAGGAATGTTCGGACAAGTCGGGCAAGGCAATCCACTGAGCGTATAGCGTCGTGTTGACAGAAATGGAAACTTCCTGCGTGTCGGAATAAGTCCTGCCCGACCCGTCGGCGGCGGTATTCCAACTTACAAAGCCGTAATTCTCGCGCGTAAACTCATTGGCTGACAATGCTTGTGCAATACCAACCGTAAATGGTTGTGGCGACATTTCTCCCGCGCCTCCATTGGCGTCGAATGTAACGTAAACCATTTCGCCGATTTCGCCTGCCGTATCCGTGTTGGAAACCCACTGGGCAAAAAGTGTAATATCCGAAACGGGTCTTATCTTTTGTCCGTCGGTATATGGCGTTCCGCTGCCGTCGCTCATAGTGTTCCAACCCGAAAAGTTATAGTCGTCACGCACAAACGCATTGGAAGACAGGTTTTTCTCCTCGTCCTCGGCAAATACCTGCGGTTGCATAGTACCGCTCCCTCCGTTGGAATTGAAAAACACAGTATATGTTATCTTGTCCTTGCATCCGGTAGCCAGCAGGACTATAACCAAAACCAAAACCGACAAAATGTAGAACTTTCGCTTCATAACTTTGCATTATAAATTCCTGATATGCAAAAATATGACATTGCGGATATTCTGTTCAATCACAACTTTTGGCTAAATACTGCCGCTCTTTTCATCATTTTTGGGGAGAGAAGTGTGGAATATGATATGTTTTCTGCTTGAAGCATAAATAATTACGATTTGTAAAAATCCTTTTCAACTTAGGCAAGCGCCCAAGCCAATAAATGAAAAACTATGCGATAGCATGGCGGCAAGTGCTTTTTTTTACCACTTACCGCCATTGTATCGGGGAGTTTTATAACTGTGAGAACAAGTCTTTTTGAGTAACAACACTCTGTATTGTCGAACTGTATTTACCTTTTGCAATGCCATACGGCGACACAAAAGTAATACGCAAAGTCTTATTTGTCTGGGTATCTGCTTTGAATATGTCGCGACGCTCCTTTATCCACTCCACATAATCTTTGGTCAATTCGTATGGACGGTCTCCGTACTTCATTTCACATAAATTGACAACATTATCGTCTCGGTCAATCAGCAAATCTATCTGCGCTCCCTTGCCGCTTCCTTTTTTACTCCAAGTGCAAAAATTACTTGCAATTCCAGAAATGTCAAATGCATAACCCGACCAAGCATTGCGCTGCCCCTCCTTCATTGTACTCCACGCCTGTTCATTTGTGCCACTGCTGTTCTTTACGAAGCGAAGATAGAAAAGCGTAAACATATCCGTCAACTGATAAAGCATATCTCGTTGCCTTTTGCCAAATGCGTGATATGTACGCAGAAAATCGCATTTTTCAAGATTATCAAGTATTTCAGATAGATTTCCGTTGTCAACGGCTTTCAGGTCGGCTATGATTTCTGTTCGTGTCAGTCCCTTAAGTTTGGAAGAAAGCAATTCTACCACTTTGCGATAAATGCCAGCTTCGCTGAACAAAGAGTTGAAAAGAAATTCATATTCAGGCTTCAGTATTGCCTCTGGAGCAAAAAACAGTTCATCTACATTCTGCCTCAAACTTAATTCTGAAGCAAGCAGAGAAAGGTAATACGGGATGCCTCCAAAAATCATATAAGCCTCCATTATCTCGCTTTCACTCCAATCAAATTCCATACTTTCAAGATATAGTTTCGTTTCTGCCAAAGTAAATGGAGATAGCCTAATCGGTCGTGTAACCCTATTGTGAAGTCCGCCCTTGTCGCCCAACAACTTGTTCGTCATCCACGTCGTAGCGCTTCCGCATACTATCAGTTTGAACGATTTCTGGGTTGAAGCCCAAGTATTCCAAAACACCTCGACAGCACGAATAAAGTTGGACTTAGGCGTATCAAACCACGGAAGTTCGTCAATAAAGACGACAATCTTATCTCTGTCGGTCAATGTCTGCAAGTATTCCTGCAATTGGTCAAAAGCCTCAAACCAATCTTTTGGTCTAGTGAATTTACGCCCGCTATACTTCTTCAGCTGCACTTGCCAACGCTTCAACTGCTCTGCACGCGACACCTGATAAACCCCCGATGCATAAAAATCGAACTTGTCTTCAAAAAACTGCTTGACGAGATAAGTTTTTCCTACTCGTCTGCGACCATATACTGCTATAAATTCAGGCCTTTCCGAATCAATGCACTTCTGCAGGATTTCCTGTTCCTTCTGTCTTCCAACGATTGATGTCTTATATTCCATAACCTATTTTTGCATTGTAATCGCAGGCAAATATAATACAAAAACTTGTCTCAACAATGAAAAACTATGCGATAGCACGGCGGCAAGTGCTTTTTTTTGCCACTTACCGCCATCGTATCGGGTAGTTTTATTTCCACCTAGCACAAGATTTGTGAACTAAATATTTGATACGCAATGAATTATCTTATTACACACAAAACACACCTAAAATAGGCAACCTATTTTAGGCATTGATAGAGTAGAAGGTTAAAATGATTATAATGGAAAAGTACGGATTGCCGCTTTGTGGCGAGGAAAAATTCCAGATATACAAAAATATAACATTGCGCATATTCACTCCAATCACAACTTTTGGTTAATTCCTGCCGTTCTTTTCATCATTTTTGGGGATTGTGTGCCCATTTCGGAGACTATACTTTTGCGAATCCAAAGTTAATTTACATTTATTTACACGAACGAAAACAAAAAGAATGATGAAAAAAGTTTTACTATCGTTGATTATGATTGCGGTGACATATACATTTTACGCACAAGACATACACCGTGACCAATGCGAAAAAGCGTTGCCCTACACCGAAGATTTTGAAAACCTTGAAACCTACGACAACTCATCTTTCCCCGAATGCTGGAGCAAGATATTCTCGTATCAGTCTGGTATGGAGTACGACTGCCCGACAATTTCTCCGACAGGTGCCGACAATAGTTCTGGAAGCCTTTTCTTTATGCTTCAGGGGCCAACCTCGCAGTTTGCAATATCGCCAAAGATAGATCCGACAGTGCAAATAAGCAACACAACTGTAAAATTAAGGTACAAATCGACCAAAACTACCGAAGTAGGCTTGATTTTGGGCGTAATGACTGACCCAACCGACACACTTACATTTGTTGCAATCGACACCATCCATAGGGTAGGAGCAACAAGCACTTGGGAACTTAAGGAAATTAATATGGCTGCATATTCGGGCGAAGGTCACTACATTGCGCTATGGCTTTGTGGCAGAGCTTGTTCAGCTGCTTATCCGTCGTGCTTCGTCGATAATTTTGCGGTAGAAATGTCGGCATCGTGTACTGCGCCAGTACAGATTGCAGCAAGCGTCAACAACGACGAAGCTACAATCTCGTGGACACCCACCGACAACACCACCGCCGTACGCCTTTACTACAAGGCTTCGGACGAAGAAACATACCAGAGCGTAGATATTTCCGCCGGTACAAATCAGTACACAATCGAAGGTCTTAGCCTTGCAACAAATTACGAGTATTATCTTGTAACAATCTGCGGCGATGACGAGTCGCAACCATCGGCAACAGCCACATTCTCGACACCTTGTGAAGAAATCACCGAGTTCCCGTGGACGGAAGACTTTGAAAACGGACTTATGTGCTGGTCGTTGGATGGTTCGGCAAACGCAGTCAACTGGACAATCAGCACCAATCCTGCAAATCCTTCCTGCGCTCCTGCTTCGGGAAGCAATGTGGCTACTTTCGCCGCTTTCAGCTTCACCGATGGCAGTTGGGCGACAATGACTTCTCCGGCAATCGACCTCACCGAAAGCCGTGCGCTTACCTTCAAGTTGTACCAGTATGGACCAATGGAAGACTATTTGTCCGAACAGCCATACGACGACAAGATTGAAATCTATGTGAACGACGACCCGTCTGTTGACGATGCGACCTTGATTGCAACCGTAAACGGATATTCCTCCGCAGAAGGATGGCAGGAATACACATTCGCAATTCCGCTGCAGACATCAAGCCGCAGCTACATAACCTTGAAGGGCATTTCAAACTATGGCTACAACCTGCACATTGATGACCTTTCTATTGAAAACACTACAGATATTGAAGAAGGTAGCAATACGGCATTGTCGATATATCCGAATCCGGCACACGATTATGCAACATTGAATATAAATGGACTTGAATCTGTTTCAGAAATAATCCTCAGCGATATGTGCGGAAAAGTTGTAAGAACATATATTGCCAACAAAGGAGACAACGAAATCCTAATTGAAAAAGGCGGCCTCTCCGCTGGAATATATGTCATAAGACTTACAAGCGGAGAAAAAACAATAGTTGAAAAAGTTACATTTCAATAAAAGCCATTAAACTGAAAATTTCATAGGCATACAAATCATTGTAAAAACTGGCTGTGTCGTGAGATGCAGCCAGTTTTTTGTTATCATCTCACAACCCATGTCGTACAATTTAGCAAACCGCCTTCCTTGGCAACATCGTTGTAGTCGATTGTTTCAATTATCTTGTTCGGAAATGTCCTTTGTAAGATTTCAAGAACTTGATTGTCTTCGTCCCGATTAAATATCGGCATCACAATCAAGTCATTAACTTCCAAAAAGTTTACATATATTCCAATCGCACTGCTAGGATGTTTCGGGTCTTTGATGTCAGTTAAGAATGGCACATCAATGTAAGTAAGGTTGTATGTGTCAATAACTTTTTGCATTCCTTTCTGCCAATATTTGCATTCGTCTGCCAATTTGTTCCCAAGAATAGTGTTTCTGTCCACAAACCTTACCATACCATCGGCATGGCCTGTCATATCATCATTTTCAGCAGGAATAATGATTATCTCACACTCTAGAAGTTGACCGAGCTCCTTGACAATTTCATCTTTGTCTCTATCAGGATTCTCTGAGAAAACCCTATCAGAAATGATAGCTCGACCATCACAAATCAATACATTACCACCATCTAGGTTAATATCAGAGAATAGAGCTTCGATATTATTCAGTCTACAAACCTCTTTGACATCTGAGCGAGAATCTTCCCATTCTTTATTATCTCTAAGATAACTCGGGTCGTATGTGAATTGTATCAATTTTCCTGAAGGTGTCTGAACTGGCATATAATCACGACACCAAATATCTTTTGTTGCTTTGAGAAAAGAGTATTTTACCTTGTGCTTTTCTAAGATGCTTATAAGTCTGTTGCATGTATCGGGATACTTCTTCTTCAGGATCTCCGACATATACACTGTTTGACCCCCTGAAGGATTTGGCTCAATTATCTCAGGCTTATTGAACTTAGTTGGTTCCATAGTTGTTGACGTTGATTTTTCTTTAACGCTTTGTCTCTTTTCTGAGTATCTTGTTTTCAGAGTGCTACTAATATATCCCAATACGTTTTTACTCATATCGTCAGTTGGTTCAATGTTGTTGCTATCACAGATATCGAATAGTAAATCCTCTGGGCCACGTTTTCCAAGAGCGAATGCTTGAATATATTCCTTCTTAATTTGTTTGTTAAAGAATTCATATTTGTTTAGTTTCTTTATGAGTTTCTTTCGTTGTGCATCTGTTGTTTTTTTGCTAATCAATTGCTCGAATAATTCTTTAGCAGGACGCTTGTTGAACACATCAAAATCTATCAAATCAAACTTAATACCAATTGCTGTTGCGATGGTAACTAAACTTGCAATAATACCGATAATTGACTCTAAACTCATAATTATAAATGTTTATGTTAGTACACTCTGTCTTAAGTTAGTCTGCGTAAACATCGTTCATAGGAAACGGCGCAGACCACCATTCCCACTACAGGCCTTGCACAGCCTCTA
>CACWOG010000126.1 GCA_902762455.1 uncultured Bacteroidia bacterium
TTCTTAATTTTTAATCAGTTTTTCATTATTTTCGATGCCAATTACGGCAAAATTCACTTCTCTACCAAAAATTTCGGGAACCATTTTCCCGAAATTATAGGCCACCTTATTATATAGGCAACCGTGCGACGGAACTTTTGTCTCGCCGTACGAACTTTTTCCTGAACTTATGTTTCTAGCGTCCATAACTTTTTTAATTAACAAATTAAACAATCCATCAATTCACATCGTTTTCCCACCGTAGCGTTATGTTGCTCGGTTGGAGCGGCTCAAGGCCGTCTCTTGATGCTAAAATTCTCAAAGAACCTGCTTTTCATCGAAAAGCAATGCAAAGTAATGCATAATTTCTGATATGACCAAATTTTTTGGCAATTATTTTTGAACTTTTTTGTATTTTATATGAAAATCAGCACAATACCTAGTACCCATTATAATTTATGCTGTCCAAAGACAGCATTTTAAATACAAAAGTGCTGCCTATAAGCAGCACTTTTGTTTGTTTTAGTATATGCACCAAATACGCAACAATCTGGAGCAAATGATTTCTATTTATTCTCTTTCAAAGATTTGCTTTTTATTGGTGCTTGTTGTATTTACTTTTTGCCGTTAGCATTAATAGCGGCGACGGCTTCATCTATATCAGTATATGTAGTTCCTTTGTATATGATGGATTTGAGATTGTCGCAACAATCAAAAGCGTTGTCGCCAATGCTAGTCACCGAATTTGGTATGACCATAGAAGTTAATCCACAGCAATCAAGGAATGCCATATCGCCAATTTCCCGAACAAAATTGCCGATTTCTACCGATTTCAAATTTAGACAACCATGGAATGCTAATTTACCAATACTTATAACACTATCAGGAATCTTAACAGAACTAAGACTTGCACAATACCTAAATGCAGCTATCCCTATTGTTGTTACGCTATTGGGAATAATGACCGATGTAATTCTATCACAAAATTCAAAACCACATTCTCCTGGTGCCAAACCATCATCACTAATTTCCGTCACTCCTTCTGGAATAACAATTTCACCTTCTGCGTCCCGTGAGCATTTTTTCAATATGACGCGTTCACCATCATTTTCTATCGTTAACCAATTTGGATTCATATACTATGCATTTTTATTTTCGATTTGCGAATTTAATCAAATTTCACGATATGACCAAAGAATTTGGCAAGTATTTTGGGGCAAATTCGTAAAAAAAGTCTGCCAACAAATGCCAGCAGACTTAAAATTCCCATAATATGAAATTAGTATTTATTGCATTGCGTTAGTCATCTTTGTGACAATCTTGGTGTAGCGGTTCATCTGCGCAGATGTCATCGAACCTTGTCCCTTGCTCAACTTGTTGTTCAGCTTCTCTGCCTGTTCTGCCAGCGAAACAGATTCCGACAAGGCATTTGTGTCGCCGTTCATAACCTTCTTGCATACAGCCACATACTTGTCAACATACTTCTCGTATTCGTCGAGAATGGAATCCCAGTCGCCGTCGGAAACTTTCGAAGGCTTTGCTTCGTTGCTGAACTGTTGATTAGCGATGCCAATCTCAACTTTCAATCCAGAAACCTTATCGAACTTTTCATAGGCTGTTTCGTAATCACTGCGTTTAAAGTCATACTGATACTGAACAACAATGTTTTCCGCAGTCTTTTCTTCCGATTTCAACAATTCGTTGATACCTTCCGCTATCTTTAAGTCCAAATTAATTTCGGTTCCATTTGCGTCTAAAAATTTTGGTCGAGCATAGCAATGACTAAAACCAAACATCCCTGCATAACCGGGTTTCTCAAAATGAGGCGTTTCCTCAAGTTCTTTCCACGACTTGGCATTAGACGTCTTTGCAATGGAAAATACCGACCTAACTTCCCATCCATAATCACCATCCCCAACTTTTGTAAGAATAATCTTAACCGAGTCTCCGGAAATCTCAAAGAAATCCTTGCAATCTCCAGTAAATTTCACAGCAGAAGCAGGAAGCATCTTCGTGACTTCTTCTCCATTTTTAGGCTTATTTTCGCCACCGCACGAACTAACTCCCAAAACAAGCGCAACAGCGCACATCATAACAAACAAATTACGTTTCATTTTACTTTCGTTTAGAATTATACATTTAATTAACTTCATCTCTTCAACATCTAATGATATTGTTTCGTCGGCAAAATTAGATGCAAAAAAGGGAACGGACTTGGTACTTTTCGGTACTTATTTTGGGAAAATTGACAATGGACAATGGATAATCTTCCAATCAAATTTTATGTTTTTGCTTGCCCAGCCCAAAAAATAATTTTAGTTTTACCGAACAAAAAAGTTGGAAAAACGGCAAAAACCACCTAATTTTAGGTTGGAAAAACGGCAGAATTTTACACAACACAATGAAAATCTGTTATTTATACACATAAACACAGCAATTACGGTAATGGCTATTACTATTTCATAAAATTTAAGATATAAAATTGTATATCAATACTTTACATATCATCCAACGAAAGAGAATCCAAGTGAAGTTTCATCTTTGCCAGTTCGGGCGTTTGCGCTAACATTACTTTTACCTTCTCCTTCAAAACCTTTGCATTGTACTTGTCCTCACGCTTTTTGAGTTCGTAAATCCAGGCTTCCTTGGCAATAGGGTCGGCGACAATCAGGTCTATCTCGTTTGTGCCTTTCCTATCCCACCACTTGCCAACTATGTATTTGCCCTTCTCGGCAAACTTTGTCGCAAAATAGCGTTCCATCATAAAGCCAGAAACGGTGCTGTAGTCGCGCTCGATGATGGCAGACAGCGATTTCAGCGCATTGTTCTCTACAAGCGACTGGTATTTGTAAAAGAATCGGAACCAGAAAATCAGGAAACAGTCGTTGAGCTGATAGCGGACTTTCTTGCTGTTTGGCTTCGAGAATATCGGCAACGACTTGGTAATTAGTCGGTAATAGTTCTCCAAACGAATCAGGTAGCTACCAATGTTGTCAAGACCTAACTCGTCCTCAATTTCGGCACGGGTTTTCATTCCGCTGGCAATGCAGACAAGTACGGAGAAATAAGTAGCGTAGTCGGAACCAAATTCCTCAATCAGAATGTTCTTGCCCTCGGTGATAAAGGGCGAATTCTCCATTGTCAGCGCGGCAAGCATCTTGTCTTTCGTAATATTTCCATTGTCGAGCAGCAACGACACATACCACGGCACTCCGCCTGTAATGCTGAACAAGGCCAGCAAATCCTCGGAAGTGTAGCTAGGATTAAAGTCCGCAAGAATTTCTTTCAGCGTGGAAGTGGAAAACGGACGGAGCGTCATCTGCGCATTGGCACGACCGAAAAGCGGCTCGTTGTAGTCCTCGAATATTTTCTTCATAAGTGTAAACACGGAACCACTGATTATCAAGTTCAGATGGCTGTTTTCTCTATACAAGTCCCAGTCGCGCTGAATATCGCTGTATATCGAAGGATTCACTTTCAGAAAGTTCTGAAATTCGTCAATTATCAAGGTAAAAGGTCTTTTCTCCGACAGTTGCATCACAATACGGAACACTTCGGGAAATGAATTTACCCTACCGATTACCGGGAAACCGAACTTTCTGCTAACCTCGTCCATAAAATCTTGGCACAAAAGCGGTTCTGTCTTTTTCCCGACAAAAAAATACAGCACTGTTTCATCTCCGCATTTCAACGCCAACTCGGTTTTGCCTATGCGCCTACGTCCCATCAGAACTGTCATTCTTGACTCTTTTCTGCTCTGCAAAAGCACATTTTTCAGTTCTTCCTGCTCCTTTTCCCTATTGTAGAATTTCATAGCATTATTTTTTTTGGTAAACAATATTACGGTAATAGCCATTACTATTCCGCAAAAGTACACATAATTTTCGGAACTGCAAATATTTATATAATTTTTTGTATTTATTTTTGATTCTGCATCTGCTCCTTGAACCTGTCCAGCTCCTCACTTATGCTATCCTGTTTGCGCCTGTCGTTCACCACTTTATAAAATGACGGCAAATAAGAATAGACATCAAATACCTTAGGCAACAATATCCCATATATCGCCATATAAGCCTATGAAAATTAACTATTTACGATTATTAACCTCCACCTGCTTGTCCATTACCTGCTTTCGTAAAACATCCAATCTTTGCTTTAAACTGTCTCGTACATACTTGTCCTTCACAACATCATAAGATGGCAGTTTCGAAAGGATTACGTTGAATTTCGATGTAAGCATTCCATAAACTGCCATATAATCCTTTTCAAATTCAGCAGCCAGATCTTTGTCATCTGGAATCATTTTTTGTTCCAACAGGTATAGGTCTGATGCAAATAACTGGTAGTGCTTTTCTGCAAACTCCAGATACTCAAGGCTTCCGTCGGCGATGCCAGTCTTCAGTTCGCGTTCGTATTTGTCGTACAAATCGTAATAGCACATGTGTATCGAATCAAAATTCAGTGACGATACTCCATTGGAAACATCGTTCTGCTTTTTGTCAGATTTGCCGACGATTGGACTAACCCCCACTTCTTCTTGATTTTCTACAGAATCCTCAGTCGTTACTTGTGCGGGAATATCAACATCCGGCAACTCAAGTTCATCCTGCCACTTATTCGCTAGCCATATCGCCGCAAACAATGCAATGCCAATCACGGCTACCACAATCGACAGCAACATGCCCACATCGCATCGCCGAATGGCCTTGCCTATATCCGAAACTTTACGGTAACGCCAGTTAGCATTATCTTGCTGGCACTTCCGTGCAATCAGTCCATATCGATGCGGAAACAAAGCCTTGATTATAACCCCAATAGAATAAATATCGCTCTTGCCGTCAATATTGCCTCCTTCCAGAAGTTCGGGAGATGCGTAAGATTTTGTTCCGCCAGTAGCCTTGTCGGTGCTAAAATCGCAATCGGCATAACCGAAATCTATCAGCTTCACATTGTACCCATTGCGAGTGACAAGGATGTTTCCGGGCTTCAAGTCGTTATGTACCACCTGATGGCTATGGATAAACGCAACAGCATCAAGCAGTTCGTTCAGAATTCGCTTCCTCTCGCTGGCAGATGGCGATGTCGCCAAGAACTCCGCCAAAGTCATCCCATCGACATACTCCATCACAATGCACAGCCCAACCTGCGAGTCATCGCGCAAGTCGATGCAACGGACAATATGCTCGTTGCCGTATAACCGTTCAAACAGTTTGTACTCTCGTTCGAGACGGCTGACATTTTCGGCGGTACTGCCGTTTTCTGTGTTTATTGCCTTCAGAAACAACTTCCTGCCGCCACTGATGACTGTATAAAATTTGCTATAGCCAGCACCATCGCGTTCCACTTCCCGATAATCGTGGAATCTTGATGAATCGGCGACAATATTCCCGAACGAACCCGATGTAAAACTTTCCGACATAGCAAAAATTACGGCAAAGGTAATTTTTTATAATTTTGCATCGCTACAAAACATTCACAAAAATGTCAAAAACTTCAATTCCACGAAACGAAAAAGCCCTCGAAGAACTTCGCAACCGCATAAGGTCAACCGCCGGATTCTACGACAAAGACCTAAGTCCTCACGACTTCAAGGAACTGCAATTGTCCATAAGGGTGAAGGTGCGAAATTCATCCATAACCGACAAGACCTTGAAACGCTTTTTCGGCTACGACCGCACCGACGACAATTCGCTCGTCAGACTGTACACTTTGGATGTCCTGTCGCAATATGTCGGCTTTGAAAACTGGAATGCATTTCTCGAAAATTTCAGGCTTCTGTCGGGCGAAGGCTCGGGGGACTTTGCAGGGGAAGAAATCTGTTCCAACGACTTGAATATCGGGGAAATGCTTCATATAGAATGGAATCCTGACCGCAAGTCGCTACTGAAATATTCAGGTGATTCGCGCTTTGAAATTATCGAAACAGAAAACTCCAAGTGGCAGGTTGGCAACACCTTTTCGTGCAAGCATTTTATTCTTGGAAAGCCACTGTATGTTGACAACCTAACCGACAAGGATGGTCTGCTAAAGTCAAAGATGTTCATTGTGGGAGGAAAAGGCGGGCTAACGGTTGTAAAGCGTGCCAACAAATAGAAGACACAATTATTCATCGTAAATCTCACGCAAGCCCGAAAAAATAGTAATGATAATTACGGTAATAGCCATTACTATTTTGCAAAAGCTCACAGAATTTGCTGAACTGCAAATATTTATATTCTTTTCTCAACACAACAACATAAAATTTAGAAATGCCGCAGGCACAGAACGGCGCAGCCCTCAACGAAGTTAAACGGCGAAGCCACAGAAACTCAGAAACGGCGTCAGCCATAGAAACGCCGCAGGCATTCAAACGGCGCAGCCATTGAAACAGCGTAGCGATAAACGGCGTCAGCCATTGAAACAGCGCAGCGATAAACGGCGTCAGCCATTCAAAACAGCGAAGCGTAAAACGGCTTTAGCCATAGAAACGGCGAAGCCACAGAAACAGCGAAGCGTGAAACGGCGAAGCCATTCAAACAGCGTTAGCGTGAAACGGCGTCAGCCATCACTCCGAACATCTCCGCCACAACCATCGCTGTCGCACCCCACACAACAGAATTTCCACAAAGGAAACTCGGCACTTCGTACTGCTTTCCTGCAGCAGTCACTACCCTATTGCCTAACGATGCTCGCATATCCTCCACATCGACTTCCAGCACCTTCTTGACTTCGCTTTCCGATTTTTTGAAATCGCCCACTTCATCTACAAATGCCACCACCGGAAAAATCTCGAACTTGCTTACAGGCACCTTAACCGATGGCAAGTCGCCAATTACATCTTCGCGTCGCACCCGAACACCAATTTCCTCCATAGTTTCACGGATAGCCGTTTCAATGCTATCGGCATCCGAAGACTCAGCCTTGCCTCCTGGAAACGAAATCTGTCCCGCATGCACTCCAATGTCGGTACGCTCAATCATTATGGTTTTCAGTCTGTCGTCGCGAACAAAAAGCAATATCATCACAGCCGACCTACGCAACGGAAAAGGATGGGCATAATATCTGGCAAAATACATGCGCTGAAAGTCGGAAAGCATTTCATCTGCACACTTTTCCGCTTTCTTACGACTGAAATTCCTAAAAATCAACGACAAAACCGACCTGTCCATAGCAATTTGTTTTGCGCAAAGTTACGAAATTTGTAGTGGTAAAATGCTTTGCACCAGCACAAAAAAAACGACATATAAGATTGAAAAAAATATTTCAAATAATCCTTTGCTGTAATAAAAAAAGGTATTACCTTTGCGCCCGTGTTTGCCCAGGTGGTGAAATTGGTAGACACGCCAGCTTGAGGGGCTGGTGCTCACAAAGGGCGTGCAGGTTCAAGTCCTGTCCTGGGCACGAAAGAGTTTTGCAAGACTCTGTAAATCAGAAGAATTGCAAAACTCTTTTTCTTTTGTTATACATTTTGGTCATAGTTTTCGACACCACCGTATGCGAGCGCACCCCGTTGGGACGCGGACTAATGCCCGACTACGAGTTGCCGCTCACCTACAACGAGATTACAATGGGCACCGATGGCGAGACTGATGTTATGCTCGAATACGCACTGCAACTGATTGCCGAAGGCAAGTATCTCAGCGAAATCGATCCGTTTGCCGAAATCGAAGTTCCCACAGAAAATACAAAATTCTCGCTTCCCGAATGGATTTATGTCGAAGTCACTGGCGACAAGAGGTACAACAACTCCCAACTATGCAAGAAGCCGTATAAGGAGTAGGGAAAATAATCTTGATAAACATCACATAAATTTCGAAAATCATTGGAATCACGATAATAAATTGTATTTTTGTGGCATATTATTGCAATAAACATGAAAGAAAACAAAGACACCCAAGGGTATGTTTACATTCTAACAAACCCTAGTTTTAGAGAAGATTGGGTAAAAATAGGAAAAAGTTCGCGCCCAGTTGATATTCGTTCAAAAGAATTGGACAATACTGCAGTTCCATTGCCATTCGAGATTTTTGCGACACTAAAGACTTCAAAATACGAAATTGTTGAGAAGAAAATCCATAAAGCTATTGATAGATTGACAGATTTGCGTATTAGACAAAATAGAGAATTTTTTAACATCAAACCAGAATTAGCTTTAGAAATTCTTAATGATGAAGCTATGATTTTGGACGATGCAGAAATAACTCTATATCGGGACAATGCACCAATAAAAGACAATTCTCAAGTTCAAGAAGACATTGTTCATAAGAAACAAAGACCGCGTTTCAAGTTCAGCATGGTAAACATTCCTATTGGAACGAAGATTACATTTATCCCGACTGGATTAACGGTGAAAGTGGCAAGTGACGACCAAATAGAATACGAGGGTAGAATTTATAAACTATCGCCTTTTGTAGGAACATTTATGCCTGCAGAAAAACGCAATGTATCTGGTGCATACCAAGGCGCAAAATATTTTTCTTACAACGGGAAAGTCCTTGATGACCTTCGTTCAGAAATGGAATGTGATTGCGAAGATTAAATGTAACATTTCAAACACCGTCTTACAAACCTATACGCAGTCGGCAAATCGTCGGCTGCTTTTTTTTCCAAAGAAAAAATTTTCACATTTTTATTTTTTGAATGTAATTTTTTTTATCTTTGCCCTTGATAACAAATTTATTAAGAATAATATGAGAACTTTTTCACACAAGTCGGCACTAGTGCTGGCAATCATCATTTTTCAG
>CACWOG010000127.1 GCA_902762455.1 uncultured Bacteroidia bacterium
AAACAGATATTGAGCAGGCAATTACTTTAATGAAGGTTGCTATAATGAATGCTTTACATGACATTGAATCTGGAGAAGAAACTACAATTAATTTAGGTCCAAATATTTCTTGGAATCTTTTCTATGAATGTTTATTAGAATCAGATTGGAAAAACAATGAAGATTTTGATCGTATGGAAACAAATGGATGGGAGATAGACTTTTGGACACATTGGGTTACTCCATCTAAGAAAAAAGTTCTTATTACAGGATCTCTTTATTGTGGTTTAGACTATTGTATAGAATTAGACGATGACAGAACTTGAATTTTTAGAAGAACGTACTCCTATTTATATTGATAATGAAACTGCTTTAGCTATATTAGTAAATAATTCAGATTTAAAGAATAAGACTTTTTCTGAAATATTCTTTAAATTAAGATATCCTTGGATTAATACTACTAGAGGTTATTTGAAAGATGATCATTTAATGCTATATGTAAATGATTATGAAATTCCTAATGTTAATGTATATTTATTCCCGTATTTATTTACACATTTCCCACAAGTAAATTGGATAGGTTTAGGTTGTATTAAAGGAAATCCTGGAGATATATGGAAACCTAGGTTAATTATAAGAAGATGCGACAATGATTTACTTAGTAAGTAACAATCAAACACTTTTTCCAGAATTTAAATATATTACCTTAGATGAATCCATTAGTAAATTGTCAGAATTGTCTGAAATTGGTAATGATACTGAAACTACTGGATTTTCATGTCATACTAAATCTTTATTATCTATTCAGTTAGGTAATAAAGATTTTCAGATAGTTTTTGATATTGCATCTTACGGAGGTATTATACCAAATAAACTTAAAAAGTTTATGAATGACTATGATGGAATTTGGATTCTTCAAAATGCTAAATTTGATTTACAATTCTATTATAAGCAAGATGTAATACTTAATAAAGTATTTGATACAATGCTTGCTGAATATATATTAACTAATGGTTTACAAGATGATGGTAGAGATTTGAAAACATTAGCTTGGAAGTATTGTGGAGAAAGCTTAGATAAAACTATTAGAGGTAAAATTATTAAAGTAGGTTTAACTAAAGAAGTAATACTTTATGCTGCAAATGATATAACATTTCTTCCACTAATTAAAAAGAAACAATTAGCTTTACTTGAACAATATGATTTATTGGGTGCAATTAACCTTGATAATGCTTTTGTAAAAATTGGCTATAAAAGCAGCGTCAGCCATAGAAACATTGGTCAGAAAGGCTCAAGGAAGAAAAGACGAAAAAAGTTTTGAGCCAGTTAGCCTTCGCAACTTTTAGCCCCAAAACTTTTAAATTGTTGAATTTCTGGCGTGTGATTTATTTTTTGTTATTTTTGCAGAAAATATATTGATTATGTTGACTCAACGGACAAAACAAATGTTGCCATTGCTTCGAGAAAGCCTTTCCAAGCAGGATGCAATTGCGCGGGCATGGTTGTTCGGATCATGTTCAAGAGGTGAGGAACTGCCTGACAGTGATGTCGATTTGCTTGTTCAATATATTGATAGTGACCATATTTCGCTAATGACTATTTGTAGGATAAAGCGTGATATAGAAAAAAGCATAAAACGTAATGTAGATTTGGTTGAGGACGGTTGCCTAATGCCGTTTGCAGAAGGAAGTGCAAATCAAGATAAGATACTGATATATGAGAGAACAAATTAGAGAGAGACAAGGAAAGGTTGAAACACATCCTTGATGTTGTCTAATATGAATTATCCTTTTGTACAGACGCAAAATTTTGCGTCTCAACAACATTCTCAAAAATAAACTTTTCTTATCTTTGCCCACACAAATTTTAATATATGCGAAAGATATATTGTATTGGCGAAACCGTTTACGACATCATTTTCCGTAACGGTAAGGCCGTGGAATCTTGTCCGGGAGGCACAGTCCTCAACACTTCGGTGTCGCTAGGGCGTATGGGTGAAAAAGTTTATGTCGTAGGCGACCAGGCCAACGATGCTATCGGTAACATTATCGCCGACTTCCTGTCGGACAACAATGTCTCGACCAAATATTTGACCTTGTACAACGATGCAAAGTCGCGTGTTGCTCTCGCTTTCCTGTACGATACGCGCGAACCGGCATATAGTTTCTACAAGATTCGTGTGAACGGCGAAATAAAGATAACCTTCCCAGAAGTGAAGCACGACGACATTGTGCTTTTCGGTTCGTTCACCTCGATAAAGGCCGAAGTCCGCGACGACCTTATGGCTTGTCTGCGTCAGGCAAAGGAAGCTGGAGCAATTCTAATCTACGACCCGAATTTCCGTCCTTCGCACCTGAAAGACCGCGAACGCGCCTTGCCGCTAATCAAGGAAAACCTTGAAATCGCCGACATCACGAAAGGCTCCAACGAGGATTTCCAGCTTATTTTCGAGTCAAATTCAGCCCTCGACACCAACGAGATAGTAAAAGGTTACGGCTGCCATAATTTCATCTATACCGCCAACAAGTACGGCGTGAACCTTTTCACTCCCGACTTCCACAAGGTGTTCGATGTTCCACGCATAACCCCGGTTTCTACCGTTGGCGCAGGCGACAGCTTCAATGCTGGGCTTATCTACGGACTTATCAAGCAGAATGTTTACGCATCAGACCTCGAAAATATGTCGCTCGAAGTGTGGAGAAAGGTCATCTACTGTGCAATTAGCTTTGCAACCCATGTTTGCTGCAGCTACGACAATTTCATCAACGATGAGTTCATCTCAAGTTTCGACATGTAGCCATGCAAATCGAAGGGACTTACAATATTGACTACTACCGCAATCTGGTTGCCGACAAGGTTCATTGCCACGATTCGTTGTGGTTTGTCGGAGGTTTGCAGTGGAATGCCGTGCAGGCATCGTCGGCAAAGTTGGCGAAGATGGTATCGGCAATAGCAAACAGCGGTGGCGGTGAACTGATATTCGGCATTGCACAGAAGCGTTTTCGCGCCGATGCTTTCGAACCTGTAAAAGGTTTCGACAAGGGCGAAGAATGGATTTTTCACGAAATTCAGTCGCAAATCGATAAGCCTGTTGATGACCTATCTGTAAAAATTTGCCCGATTCCCGATTCTGACGGAAAGATAATACATATCCACATTCCTGCCAACAACAATGCACCTCACATTTTTTCCGACAGCAAGTTCTACCGCTGGAGCAAAGGCAAATGCATAGTAATGAACGAATCGGAAATCCGTACGGCTTACATGAAGATTAGCACCTGCAACCTGGAATTCCTTGGTGTGACAAACATAAACGGCATTCCAACATTGTCGGGCGGAAAGTTCTCGTCGATGAATTTCTATCCCAAGTTTATGATTCGCAACGCCGGCAACATAGTGGAGAAGGACTACAAGGTCGAGATTGCTTTTCCGACGGCACTGTTCGAGGAAACAAACCAGCCGCTCAAGTCGGCGTTTATTCGTCACGAAGGCATCTACAGCGTTTTCGGACAGCGTGGCAACTATCCGATTTTCCAGCAGGAAATTTCCACCATCATCGAGGCAAAAATCACGGTTACTGCCGAAAACATTGATACATTCCTAAAAGAATACCTCAACATCTACCTGTATTTCAGCAACGGACTGAAAAAACATTCCATCCGCCTTGCCGATACGCTTACATACAATGGCCGTAGGCTGGCAAAAGAGGATTTTGGAAAGGTAATGGGCATAATAAATATTTAATTTTCAAGAGTTTAACAAAGTCAGTGCCTTGCTCAAATGTTCCCCATCAAAACGCATCTGAAACGATGTGGTCTTTTTTCTTTACAAGCATTTTCGGCGATTAGCGATATTATTCACCGAAAAATTTTCGGCGAATAGAGCATTTATTTACCGAAAAGATTTACCTTTGCAAAAAAATTACAATATGTACCTGCACGAACATACAGGCTGGTGGAAATTCAGATATGACACAGCGTCCGTAATTAATAAACTTGCGGAAGTGAGACTGTTGCAAGGGAAGGTTCTCGGGAATTTATCGTCTATAGGTTTTTCACAGCAGAACGAAGCACAGTTGACCAACTTGTCGCTCGAAATTGTAAAGTCATCTGAAATCGAAGGAGAAATGCTTAATCTTGAGCAGGTCAGGTCGTCGATAGCACAAAGGCTAGGAATCCCTGTGGCAGGAACAACAAAATCGTCAAGATACATCGACGGCGTTGTGGAAATGATGATTGATGCAACCCAAAACTACAATGCTCTGCTTTCTGACGAAAGGCTGTTCGGATGGCATAATGTTTTGTTTCCCACTGGAATGAGCGGTTTGTACAGGATAGATGTCGCCAAGTACCGCACTCACGAGATGCAAGTAGTCTCTGGTGCAATGGGACACGAGAAAGTTCACTATCAAGCACCTACACATAGCAGAGTAAAGACGGAAATGAACCGTCTTATAAAATGGATAAATTCCGACAATAAGACCGATGCTGTACTTAGTGCTGCAATTGTGCATTTGTGGTTCGTCACAATCCATCCTTTTGACGATGGTAACGGCCGAATAGCAAGAGCCTTGACCGAAATGATGCTGTCGAGAGCCGACGGGACACCGATGCGTTTCTACAGCATGTCGAACCAGATACAGACCGACAAGAAAAATTACTACAATGTCCTAGAACGCGCACAAAGAGGCGACGGCAACATCACCGAATGGATTTTGTGGTTTTTGGATTGTATGAAGAAATCGCTGCTTGCCACCGAAGACACATTGTCGTCGGTACTGAAAAAGGCACATTTCTGGGATGTGCATTCCGAGACCAATTTCAACGCTAGGCAAAAGAAACTCATCAATATGCTATTCGACGGATTCTTTGGAAAACTGACGACTGGCAAATGGGCAAAAATTGCAAAATGTTCGTCCGATACCGCCTTAAACGACATCAATGATTTGGTTGATAAGGGAGTACTCGTCAAAAACCAAGAAGGTGGTCGAAGTACAAACTATTCGTTAACAGACAAAAACTTCTGATGTGCTACATAATGGCGAGGGCTTACTTGTCAATACACAACCTTACATCCCTTCCTTATATATTTCCGCCTTAATTTCCGCTTGGGGCAAGTCATAGCCGGTGAAAATTATTCCCATACGGAAAAGATTGAGTCTAAGCGAACTTGGCATTTGTGACGAAATTTCTACCCACGCGCGGAACATATCACGGCTCCAGTTGATGTCGTCGATGACGATTATGGATTTCTCTCCGCAATGTTTCTTTACAATATTGTTGAAATATTTGAGCGTGGCTTCGTAAGTGTGGTTGCCGTCGATGAGGGAAAGGTCAAATTTTTGTCCGCCCAAGAAACTACTGTCGAAAAGATGGTCGAAGTTGTCGTTTATGAAACTGACATTTCCGATTTTACGTTTGTCAAATTCCTGTTTTGCAAACTTGTAGGTCTCGGGGCAGCCTTCGACGGAAGTTACATTTATTTTCGGATTTGCCTTTGCTAGAAACATCGTGCCAACGCCGATGGATGTCCCGAGTTCAAGCGCGGTTTTTATGCCGAACGAATCAATAATCTTTTGTATTACACCTCCATAGCGCGGTTCGGTTGACGATTTCCGTGCTATCTGCTTTACTTTCCGAATGCCATTTTTGCCTGTGCCAAAGTCGGTTACGTTCAGTTCGGTGTTGTCGGCAAGCATATTCACACGGTATTCGCAGCAGTCGATGAAACTGCTCATCTGGAACATCGAGTCGAGTATGAACTCGTTGAACACATCGGGTAGTTTTTCGTTTTCCTTCGACCTTATCAGGTATGATATGTTGCCTGGCAGTTTCAAAATTATTATTTTTGCGCTTGCAAAGTTAGAAAAAATCTTTGTCGTTTTACCGCTAAGTATGGTACCTGAATTTTTAGATACGGACATAACCTATTTGAAAGGCGTTGGACCTAAGCGTGCCGAAATTTTCAAGAAGGAATTTGGCATTCGCACGTTCCGCGACTTGCTTTACTATTTTCCGTACCGATATGTTGACCGTAGCCGATTCTATTCTGTCGCCGAACTCAACAAGGACTTGCCATACATTCAGTTGAAAGGTAAATTCATAAGTCTTGAACTTCAGAAAATCGGTGCCAACAAGAAAAAACTCGTCGGAACGTTTACCGACAATACTGGCGTTGTGGAAGTTGTTTGGTTTCAGGGGATTGATTGGATAGATAATATGCCAGTAATTTACAGTATTGGAAACCTAATGTTCGGTGGAACTATTAAACTGACTACCTATGATGCTATATTGGTTCAGCTGAAATATTATCCAAATCCAAGACATTCCAGACGCTCATCGCTGCACTTTTACCCGACATACATGGCAAGGTTACAGAAACTTTACCAAGGTATATCATACAGAAATACAATCTGTTGGGCTTGGAGAAGACTCTTTGCGAACTTCATTTCCCAGAAAATGCCGAAATGCTTCGTCAGGCGCAGTACCGCATAAAGTTCGAGGAACTTTTCATAATACAACTCAACATACAGAAGGCAAAACTTCATAGGCATAGCACTGTGCGTGGATTTGTTTTCGACCGTAAGAAGGACAACTATCTGAAAGAATGTTTCCACAAGAAGATTCCTTTCAAGATGACTGGTGCTCAGACTCGTGTGCTTCAGGAAATACGTGCCGATGTGTGCAGTGGTCGCCAGATGAACCGACTTTTGCAGGGTGATGTGGGAAGTGGAAAGACGCTTGTTGCCTTGCTGACTATGCTTATGGCTGTCGATAACGGCTATCAGGCTTGCCTTATGGTGCCTACCGAAGTACTTGCCCAGCAGCATTACCGTTCGCTGTCGAAATTGCTTGATGGAATAGGTGTTACCATACGTTTGCTCACAGGCTCGACCAAGCAGCGCGAACGCACGGAGATTGACCGTGGTCTGCGCGATGGAAGCCTTAATATTCTGGTCGGAACGCACGCACTAATCGAGGAAACCGTTGTGTTCAAGAATCTTGGAATGGCTGTTATTGACGAGCAGCACCGTTTTGGAGTGGAGCAGAGGGCAAAGTTGTGGAAGAAAAACGAACTTGCTCCGCATATCCTTGTTATGACTGCCACGCCGATTCCGCGTACACTTGCAATGACACTTTACGGCGACCTTGATGTTTCGGTAATTGATGAACTTCCTAAGGGTAGGTCGAAAATTATCACTCGCCATTACACTGATGCATACCGACTTAAAGTTTACGGATTTATGCGCAAGCAGATAGAGGAGGGTCATCAGGTGTATATTGTATATCCGCTGATTTCGGAGTCGGAGAAAACCGACTTGAAGGACTTGGAGGACGGCTACGACCGCATTACGCGCGAGTTCCCGACTCCAGACTACCACGTGGCTGTTGTTCACGGTCGTATGAAACCCGACCAGAAAGAACTCGGTATGAGGTTGTTTGAAAAGAACGACGCACAGATTATGGTTGCAACTACGGTTATTGAGGTCGGTGTTGATGTGCCGAATGCTACTGTTATTGTGATTGAGAGTGCCGAGCGTTTTGGCTTGTCGCAGTTGCACCAGTTGCGCGGTAGGGTAGGGCGTGGAAGTGCGCAGTCGTATTGTATTCTTATGACAAAGCCCAACCTTTCCGAAAATGCCTATAGCCGCATTTCCACTATGGTAAACAGCACTGATGGCTTTGAAATCTCCGAAACAGACCTAAAGTTGCGTGGTCCGGGCGATATGGAGGGTAAGCAGCAGAGCGGTTTTGCCTTCGACCTAAAGATGGCAAGTCTTAGTCAGGACGGTCAACTCATCCAGTATGTGCGCGACATCGCCAACGAAATTCTTGATGACGACCCGACTCTTGAAAAGCCAGAAAATGGATTGCTGGTCAAGGCCTTGAAGGAGTTCAACAGGGACAAGGTTGACTATGGAAATATAAGTTGAAAAAGGGAAACAACATAAAACCACCTCAAACCATCTGAAACAACTTGAAACTATCTCAAACCATCTGAAACAACTTGAAACCACCTCAAACCATTTCAAACAATTTCAAACCACCTCAAACCATTTCAAACTATTATCTTTGCAAAAAACTATTCTAGTATGAAAACTACAATATCAATAATAATAGCAGTTCTGATTTCGGTATCGATGTCAGCCATCGACCCTGTGAAGATTTATAAGGGAACCAGCGTTTACAGCAGTGATGTAATCTGTAATGTAAGCAATGGCAAGGTTTACAGGAAAAATTCGGTTTACAGCAGTGATGTGGTCTGCAACATTCGTGACGGAAAGATTTACAAGGCCAATTCTGTGTATTCCAGCGATGTCATTTTCACGATAAGGGATGGCAAGGTATATTCGGGCAACTCGGTTTACACCAGCGACATAGTTATGACCATCCGCGACGGAAAGATTTACAAGGGCACATCGGTTTACACCAGTGACATAATTGCAACGGTGCGCGACGGCAAACTTTATAGCGGTACGTCTGTGTATAGCAGCGACATAATATTTACCATAAAGGGCTACCTGACGATAGAGGAATTTGTCGCGGTGTGGTATGCTGTTTTTTATGTCTGGTAAATGGCTATCAGGCAACTATCTCTGCCCCCAACGTTAAGGTCGTTAAGGTTCTTAAGGACCTTAACGTTTTCTAGGGGGCAGGAATTGTTAGCCTTTTAGCCTTTCTATCAACTTTTAACTGTCAATATGTCGCTGCAAAACATAAATGACGGTTTTGAAATTATTTATATTTTTGTCCGCTAAAATTTGTCAACAATGGAAAAGAA
Source organism: uncultured Bacteroidia bacterium (assembly GCA_902762455.1). Lineage (GTDB taxonomy): Bacteria > Bacteroidota > Bacteroidia > Bacteroidales > ML635J-15 > Bact-19. The sequence continues at coordinate 8,761 of CACWOG010000127.1, forward strand.
TGACATAACAACCAAAGTGCTTATCGGCTTGGTGTCGGTAATGCTTGTTGCTGTAATTGTGCTTGGCTACCTTTTGTACAAGACTTCGAAGGAGAAGGACCAGATTGTCGTGGTAAACACCGAAACCACCAACGAGCGCGACAAAATCAAGGCCGAGTTTTCCAATCTTTTGGACCAGTATAACGGACTTGAAACTACCAACGACAGCCTTAACGCCGAAATCAACGGTCGCAAGCAGGAAATCGTGATGCTTATCGAGGAACTTGACAAGACCAAGAACTGGGCGGCTGGAATGAAGAAAAAGTATGAGGAGGAACTCGGTACACTGCGAAGCATAATGAAACATTATGTGTATCAGATTGATAGCCTCAACACTCTGAACCAGCAGCTTGTGGCTGAAAACGAAATGGTGAAAACCGAAAACGACCGTTACAAGAGCGAAAACGACGAGCTTGTTGACCGTAATACCGAACTGCTCACAACAATCGAGGATGCCAGCATAGTAAACGCATCGCATATAAGCGTAGTTTTCCTCAATGGTCGCGACAGGGAGACCAACAAGTCGGGCAAGATTGAAAAGCTGAAAATTAACTTCACGCTTTCGGCGAACAAGTTGGCTTCGAGCGGACAGAAGACCGTCTATCTGCGCATCAAGCGTCCCGATGGCTACCTTATTTCGTCTGGCTCGACGTTCACCGCCGGCGATTCGCAGCTTGCATACACCGACTCCCGAATTATAACATACGACAATCAGTCTCTTGATGTTTCCATATATCATAAGGTAACCGAGCCGCTTGGCGTAGGCAAGTACGAAGTAAGCCTCTATATGGACGGCAACAAGATTGGCGAAAGTTCCTTCATTATCGAAAAGTAGCCGGCAATGTACGAGCTGATGCCCATTATCGACAGGGTAAAGGACTGGAATGCCTTAATTATTCTGGTGATGGCTGTTGTTATCGCCGTATTGTATATAGTTATCCGTATGATATATCCCGACTTCTACAGGATGGTAGCATACAGGATGTTTGTCGAAAACTTTTCGGGCAGGGAGATTACAAAGCCGACAGATGTTTCCTCAATAGAGGCTCTTACCACAATAATTTCGCTCCTCTCAATATCCACGATGCTCTTTGCCGCAGTATGCTATTCGGGACTTACAACTATAGGTCTTGAGTATGGAAGCGAGTGGAAGACAATGCTTAAGATTCTGCTTATTTTTTCCGCCTTCAATTTCGGACGGGGACTTACAAACCTGTTTTTCGGTTTTTTGTTCAGAATTGATAAATATGCAGCGAACTACAACACTCTCATCCTCGACACAGAAAGGATACTGTCGTTCGTATTCGTTCCGCTTTTTGTCTTTTGTCCGTTTGTTTCGGCTGTTACTGCAAAAATATTAATCTGGATAGCCTTTGCCGCGGTGGTTTTGCTTGTCGGATTTCAATATGTGACATTTTTTTTCCATCTTGTGAAAAATAAATTTTTAAATCATCACTCAATTTTGTATTTTTGCGCCCTCGAAGTTTTACCCATGCTTGTGGTTATCAAGTTGGCGTTCTAACTTTGATTTTGTGAATTATAAAGAATTAATTTATAGGAAATTACGATGAAAATTAAGAGCGTACTCGTATCGCAGCCGAAGCCTGAATCGGACAAATCTCCCTACTACGATATTGCAAAAAAGTTCAATGTTAAGATTGATTTCCGCCCTTTCGTGAAGGTCGAGGGTGTTCCTGCTAAGGAATTTCGCAC
>CACWOG010000128.1 GCA_902762455.1 uncultured Bacteroidia bacterium
TTGAATTTTTCAATGGAATAATGCTCTTAGGTAGTATCACCACCTCATCGTTGATGCGGGTATTTGGATTTACATCGGGGTTACTATAACACCTATCAGTCTCGACTGGCATCCAAGTCTTTCCGTCAAGAGAAGATTGGCAATTGACGATTGACAACTGGGGATTATTGTTAATGAACAATGCCGGCAACTGTTTCTTGGTAGTAACTTTAAACACCAACTCGTGTTTGCCCTTCGACAACTGTCCTGCAAAAGCCGTGAGCGCAGTTCTTCAAGCTGAATGCTACTTGTAGCATTAGCGCCAATATGGTCGAAATCCAAACACAATAAGCCGGAATGCTTTATTAACGCCTTGTCGTTCCTGCTGAAGAATGTTCCAGAAAATGTACAATAGTCGAAATATGTGGCTTTGTAGGTTCTTGCCGTTTTTTGTGCATAGAAGCTGTCGCCCGATGAGGTTCGTCGAGAGCGTAGCGAACGCAGAACTTCGGTGCGCTTCTTCGCGAACTTGCCTGTAATGTAATTATAGGCATCTAACAAAGTTATGTGCTTGTAGGGACTGAGGTTTGTTATTGGGGCCTTGAAGAATGAAAAACGTGGTGGCTGACAGGTGCTGTCAACTTTAGGGACATTGCCTGACATATTCGCACCATCCTGCAGGATGGGCTGTGTGGCAATGCCATTGCCGGGCAATGGTCTATCAGAGTTGTCCTGCTCTTCTTCGGTTAGCCATTCGATTAATGGGAGGTTTGATTTCAGAGGTTCGTCGAGGTGCAAACAAAGTTCTTTGTTTAGCAACTCGTAAAGTTGTTCGCCTTCGATGTGGTAATAGTGCTCAGCGAAAAAGATGGCATCGCCATCAGGAATAGAGTGGTCGGTTGTGGTGTGGCGTGCAAGTTCGGAGGACATTGCATCGCCAGGGACGGATTTTTCGATAAAAATGTGCAGTGTCGGATGCCCATTTGCAAATGGATTTCGACAAATGCCACAGTCGCGACAGCGAATGGTCATAATTGGGGAATCGTAGGGAAAACACTCTCGCAATATGTGCGCGTAAATATTAACGCCGTAATTTGTGGCGTTAATGATTGCTTCTCTTGTTATTTCTGACATAGTTATTGCTTTTGTTGAATTATTGAGATTTATTATTGTTCATTAAATTGTGCGTTGTCACAATTTTTGTGATTAGACAGCCCTCCGATACTTCGACAGGCTCGCTTCGAGAACCTCAGTGCATCGCAGCAAGCGAAGCTCAGGGAGCAAATCGCCAACCAGACAAAAATATGCACCAACGCTACATAACACATACTATATTCTATATATATGTAACCTCTCCGAGGTTATTAATTTCATCCAAATGCAAGCCATATATTTTATGATTCATTAATTTTTAGCGGGCAACAATTATTGATATTATGGCTATTGCATTTCAATCAGCTTGTTGACATCGCTTTCCCGATAAAGAGTGCGCTTGCCGACTTTGAGAGGGACAAGGTAGTGATCCTTTGCCCATCGCCACAAAGTGGGACGGGTGACTTTTAGTATTTCCATAACCTCATCGGTTGTTAAATACTTTTCCTTTTTGTTGTTCTCGTCGTACTTTACAATAGTGTCGGAAATGATGCCCTCGATGATTGACCGCAGGTCGTTTTCATTTACGACCAGTTGAACTGTGCAATTATCAGGGACGGGGTTTAGAAGTTCTTTAAATAATTTCATATAACAGTTGAATCTAAGTTTACTGAATATTGGAAGCGTATGCGCCCAATAGATTTGAGTTTCAAATCCAACTGCAATAATATAGAGTTAAAAGGCACAAAATACCGTATGCCACCGTATATACGGTGCATATATGGTGTTTTTTTATGCTATGCAAATGTATGCAATATGATTTTACTAAATTTTTTTGCAGGCCATAGTAATTATATATGATGTTTTTAGTCCTTATCTACGGAGTTGCTTTTGAACAAAAAGTCAATATCCCTTGCCCACTTTGGTTTTCCGTTAGAATTTCGATGGTAGTCGTACATTATTCTGCTTGGGTTTTCTATTCCAAAATTTTCGGCAATCCAATTGGCAGGAAGTTCGTCCAGATTGTTTCGCCCATTGCAGAAAACCGCTTCACAAAAATATACGATTAAATTCGTATGCCTACAATTCTTGCCTATACCTTTCCAATCTTTTGAGATAATGCCCATCTTTGCGGCAAGTTCAAAACATTTTCTTGCGCGATTGACATTATTGTAACCTTTCGGGAACTTGAAGTCGTTGAACTCGTCGTTAGAAAGGCTGTCTAGCGTGCGGTTGCCTATTTCCCGTACGATTGCAGGAGCAGGTTCAAACTTCAACTCCATCTGCACACAGGGATAGCAGTAGCCAGTCTTTTTTGTAAGCAATTCCATTTCCTTGCGCATAAGTGCATCGGTAAGTTCCCGAATCTGGTCGAACTGGCTTTTGGACAAGGTTGAGAAATCGGAGAAACAAATAGTAGAGCAATTCTCCAATAGGGATGTTTCATTCTGGTAGTATTCGGCCACAGAATCGGCAATGGCATTATACAGGATAAACAGGCGGTTCAGAGCCTTGACATCGGTTTCGGCCTCGAGTGCAGTCTTGAGGTCGCTGAGCAGATAACTCATGCGGTATGCTTTAATCCGCCGGCTAATCTCGTTCTGAAATCGGAATCCAGAAAGCATATCTTCCTTGACTTCGTAAAGGAAATATAAGTCTTCGTCGTATATCGGTGTCGGGGGATTAAAGTATTCTTTCTTTCGGGACGGCAACGAACATTCTGCATCGTTGCTACATATACCATAGTATTGTAGCAGGAAGCGCACTTCGGATTGATATGCTTGGCGCAGGCATTTCAGATTTTCGGCTTCGATGTCGATGAGGTTTTCTGGAATCTTAGGGAAAGGAATGCGGAATGCAAGCAAGTCGTTTATTTTGCAAAGCACAGAAGATAAGGTATTACAGGCGTTTTTCAGATTGTAGAAACTAATTTTTCGATTGAACGCAGACATTAACTTTTCCCTTGTTGCCTTAACTACAAAAGTGCTACTGCTTTTCAGATTGCCAATAATGCTGTTGTGATAAGTGTCGATATATTTGTAGTCGAAAATTTCAGTGGCGACTTGCAATATGAAAGTGTTGTCTTTCTTTCTTCGCAGTCTGTAAGTTATGTAATCATCAATGTACTCTTCTGACGGATTCCCCGCTTCGATACAAAAAAAAATTCTCGCTCATCATCTGCTGAAATACCCATAATAAATCATATTGTTAAAAAAGTGAAACAAAATATTGAATTTGTCGGCATAAAAATACAAAAAATGATGAGAATGGTGGGGAGAGGCTGTAATGCCACCATAGTGCCTGTAAGGGCAGTAGGGGCGGAATGATTAGGGGCAGTAGAGGCAATAGCGGCTGTAGTGCCAAAATGAGGATTAGGGGCTGTAGTGCCTGTAGGGGCAGAAGGGGCGGATGATTAGGGGCTGTAGGGGCGGTAAGCGATAGACGGGATGATAGTGGTAGCACCTATAGCACAAATAGCACCTATAGTTAACGGGTTAACGGATTTTCGGGTTAACGGATTAACGAATGGGTGACGAAAAAGGACGGCTTGAGACCGTCCTTTAATGTAATTCTATTTTCAATCTCTTACACATCTAACATTCATTGCACTTCTGTATGGTGCGCTGTCTCTATAGAGAGAATACGAAGTGTTGTTGATTATTGCTCTGTAGTATGCACCTGCATCTGCATCGGTATCTGTCCACCAATAAGCACCGCCTAAATTTATTTCAGATGTAGGGGAATAGCACCACGGATAGCCACAAAAACCTATTGAATTGTTTTCTTCCGGATTGTTGCCAACGGCAAACGAATTGTCGTTCAGTTCCCAACCACAACCAGAAGCAAGTGCTTTTGCGGTAAAATTGTTGGTTTCTCTGTCTTCATCGTTGTCGTTAGTCCCGTTTGAATTGTAGCCGTTGTTCTGCAAATAGATTTCAAGTTGTGTCCACTCGGCATCGGTAGGTAGATGCCAACCAGACGGACAAGCCCCGATAGTAGCAGGACCATTGTAATATACGCCAAACTGCCTGTACGAATTTATGCCTTCGTAATAACCACCGTAAATGTCGCATATATGATTTTTTGCTTCTTCTAGACTTTCGCCTGTGAAATAATTGAACACATAATATCTTGGTTGGCTGTTACTGTAATCAAAATATGGATTTCCGTTTATTGATGGCAAATACCGAAGATTCTCAGCCATCCATACCTGCGAACCAATCTGCACATACCTATATATATTTCCGTCGCGCTCGTCGGTAAAGGTTTCATAATGTTGGATGTCGGCAAATTGCAAAACAATGTCGGCACTGCCTTCTATGATATGTTCTTTTTGTAGCATATATCTGAATCCGTCAATATCAACAAATGCCGTGAGCCACAAGGTATCGCCAATCGAAAGTTCTTCGTTTGCTGTAAGTTTAGATTGTGGAATGTAACCGTAACTTCCTGTGTATGAAAGCGAATTTGCCGTGCCACTTTCAACATTAAGCAGTTTTACGCTTTTTGAGCCGAACTTGCAGTTTACCGTCAGAATGTATGGCTTTGCATCCTTTGTGTTTACTTCGATCCGATTGCCACCTTCGTGAAAGTTTTTAGAAAAAGTAGCGACAACTCTTCCGTCAATACCAGCAAGCGTAACATTTGCAGCACATTCATCGGGCATATTTACCTCTACTGATGTTTTACCAACAAATGGATTTTCATTTGCCACAATATCAAATATTGTTTTTGCGCTAAAATCCAGTACCGATGTTGCTGGAATAACAATGACAGTATCTGGATATCTGAGCATATCAGACCACCAAGATGTAGTTTCCGAATATTTTTCAGCCCTAATGCTGTCCAGTTGTACAAAGTCGCCATCGTTGTCAATGGCGGTAAATGTTAGCCTTGTTTCTTGTGCAAAAATATACGACGATAACAAGATTGTAAATAAAAGAAATGAAAATAAATGTTTCATATTATTATAAGTTTATAGTTACACTTGTTTTGTCATAAAAAGTTAACTTGCACCTATTGCATTCGATTTTTCCAATGTCCAACTTTGTGTCGTTGAAGCCTGGTTGCAAATCTATTTTAGATTCATAAACAACCTTGTCAGACTTGTCAATCAGTTCGACCAACACATTCGTCTTAATATAAGAATCAAGTTTCAAGCACAAGGTTTCTCCTTCTATCTTAGTTTCTGGCAATGGTTCAACGAGATAAGTATAGTCGAATACAAACTTTATAGGATTCTTTATTTCTCCAATCATATATGTGTATTGCTTCTTTTCGGACATAAAACCGAATGAATACAAACCTTCTTGTAGTTCTATGCAAGGTAGGATAATATTGCCATTGTCATCAATTGGATTAGAAAAATCTATATATCCCCCGTCATTGCCACTAGTGGACTTTTGATTGTTGTTAACCGTAGATAATCTACTTATTAGTACAGAAATAACATTGTCAATAAGTCCTCCATTCATACATCTCCTTAACTGTGCCAAAATATCATCTCTTGTAAAATCAATCTTTTGCCAACATTTGGTTAATCTTCCATTAAAGTCATTGCTGTATGAGCCTTCAGGAGGAAGAAGTTGTCCTGGATCATAATTCTGACCATAGCAAGCGACACTTTCATAACCATACAAATCAAAACATTCCCTCGCATAGGAATTCAATCTATCCATTGCGGTTATTGTACTCCACGAAGGATCTATGCCAGTCAATCTTACGGTAGTAATAGGGTTATGTCCTCCTGTATTCGGACCAATTTCCCAATACCCTTTGGTTTTTCTTATTCCATACACAACATCCCCAGTTACATATTGACCATTATATCCTATCAATCTGTTTGCAGTAGTAACATTGTCACATCTTATTATATTAATGTTGTCAACATTGATTGGCATAGGCTGTACATAAGATAAATTTTGCATGTGCGTTAATCCGTGAAACTTTTTGAAATGATTCCATTTGCTATAAGTATTAGTGTAATCATTCCAAGTTTCTTGTGTCATATAGACATAGTATGGCCTGCCTTGCTCCGAACTGTTGCGATATCTTACTGCCTCATCCAAGTCCAAATAACCTGTAGAAGAGGCCGCCCCATTAATAACCAGTCTATTTGCTCTGATAGCCCAAGCATAATTAAAAGCAATACATGTCCAAGTTAAGGTA
>CACWOG010000129.1 GCA_902762455.1 uncultured Bacteroidia bacterium
GGTCTGAAGGAACGCTACGAAACCCACCACAAGGTGCGTATCCTCGACGAGGCAATTGTTGCCGCCGTAGAACTTTCGAACAGGTACATTACCGAAAGGTTCCTGCCTGATAAGGCTATCGACCTTATTGATGAAGCCGCCTCGAAGTTGCGTATCGAAGTCAACTCGGTGCCAGAGGAAATCGATGTGCTGAACCGTAAAATACAGCAGCTCGAAATCGAAAAGGAAGCCTTGAAGCGCGAAAACGACACTTCGCAGGTTGCAGAAATAGAAAAGCAGCTTGCAGAACTTGGTTCGGAACGCAACTCATTGATGTCGAAGTGGAAAGAAGAAAAACTGTTGGTTGACAAGATTCAAACCGAAAAGCAGAACATCGAGAACTACAAACACGAAGCCGAAGTTGCCGAACGCAATGCCGACTACGGTAAGGTTGCAGAGATCCGCTACGGAAAAATCAAGGAGAGCGAGCGCAACATCGAGGAACTGAAAGGCAAACTGAAGAACATTCAGGGTGACAAGGGTTTGGTTGACGAAACCGTTGATGCAGAGGATATTGCAGAAATAGTTAGTCGTTGGACTGGCATTCCTGTAAGCCGTCTGGCAATGAGCGAGCGTTTCAAGCTTATGCACCTCGAAGACGAACTTCACAAGCGTGTTGTCGGTCAGGACGAGGCTATCGATGCTGTGGCAAATGCAGTTAGGCGTTCGCGTGCAGGCCTGCAGGACGAAAAACGACCTATCGGTTCGTTCCTCTTCCTTGGCTCTACCGGCGTCGGCAAGACCGAACTGGCAAAGGCTCTGGCAGAATTCATGTTCGACGACGAGAATATGATGACGCGTATTGATATGAGTGAATATCAGGAGAAGCACAGCGTTTCGCGTTTGGTTGGAGCGCCTCCAGGATATGTTGGCTACGAAGAAGGTGGTCAGCTCACCGAGGCAGTAAGGCGTAAACCTTATTCGGTTGTTCTGCTCGACGAAATTGAAAAGGCACATCCCGACACTTTCAACATCCTGCTGCAAGTACTTGAGGATGGTCGTCTTACCGACAACAAGGGTCGTACTGTCAACTTCAAGAACACCATTATAATAATGACCTCAAACATCGGTTCGCAGTTCATTCAGGAGCAGATTGACAGCGGTCACTACGACGAGGAAAAGACTCGCCAGAACATAATGGCAACCTTGAAATCGTTTGTCCGCCCAGAGTTCCTCAACCGTATCGACGAGACCATCATCTTCAAGCCGCTGAGCAAGGACCAGATTGTCGGCATCGTAAAGATTCAGCTCGGACATTTGATTAAGAAGATGGCTGAAAACAACTACACGCTCAATGTGAGCGACGAGGCCATCAAGTTTATCGGCGACAGTGCCTACGACCCGATTTACGGAGCACGACCTGTAAAGCGTTACATACAGCACGAAATCGAGAATCAGGTTGCAAAGATGATTATCGGCGACGAGGTTCACGAAGGCGACACCATAGAGGTGACAGTCAAAAACAATGCTCTTGCATTTGAAAAGAAATAATCAAACCGTTTCATAATAAAAAAATGCGGATGGCAGAAATGTTGTCCGCATTTTTTTTGTTTATATGTTTCAATGGCTACGCCGTTTGAATGCCTGCGGCGTTTCAAGGTTTCAATGGCTACGCCGTTTGAAGGTTTTAATGTTTATAAGTTTATGTTTCTCAAGCAACCTCAAACCATTTCAAACCATTTCAAACAACCTCAAACTATCTCAAACAACTTCAAACAACCTCAAACAACCTCAAACAACTTGAAACCACCTCAAACAACTTGAAACCACCTCAAACCATCTTAAACCACCTCACACATTTTCGTCCCACGCAACCATCCAGCCACAAAACATTTCGCCCCTCAGACAAAAATTTCGCCCCTAAAATCAAGCAAACGGCCACAGCAATAGGCGTTTCCGTCACATTTTTAATCCCACCATATTTTAATGCCGTTCCTTTGCGGCAATTTTTTGAAAAGGAAAGAAGAGATGAATATTTTGAGAAAAGCATGGTGCAGGACTTACCAGTGCGCATTTCATATTGCACAGCCGCTCCTGCCTTACAAAGACCCTGTCGTTAAGCAAAGCATAAACGACATACCCGAAATTCTACGCAAAAACAATATCAACAATGTAATTTTCGTCACCGACCAAGGACTAGTCAAGGCTGGCATGGCAAAGCGCATCGAAGATGTACTGTCGGGTGCAGGTATAAATTTCACGACATACGCCGACACCGTCCCAAACCCGACAATCGAAAACGTTGAGGCCGTAAGGAAACTATACTTGGAAAAAGGTGCACAAGGTTTTGTATCGCTGGGCGGAGGTTCGGCAATGGACTGCGCCAAAGGTGCCGCCGCACGAATTGCTCGTCCAAACAAGCAAATTCCCAAGATGCGCGGAATACTGAAAGTACACAAGAAGTTGCCGACAATAATCGCAATTCCAACCACAGCAGGAACCGGCAGCGAGGCAACCGTTACAACCGTAATTACCGACAGCAAAAAGAATTACAAATATCCAATCAGCGACTTCTGCTTAATTCCACCGTACGCAATCCACGATTATACGCTAACAACAGGATTGCCGCAGAAAATGACATCCACGACAGGTATGGACGCGCTCACTCACGCTGTTGAAGCTTACATTGGAGGTTCGCTAAACAAAACATCAGCTGCCAATGCCGAAAAAGCAACACAACTGATACACAAATACTTGTATCGTGCTTACACCAATGGCAATGATGCCGAGGCTCGTCAGAATATGCTCGAGGCTTCGTTCCGCGCAGGACTGGCCTTCTCGATGAGCTATGTAGGTTATATCCACGCAGTTGCACATTCGCTCGGCGGGAAATACGGAACACCGCACGGACTTGCCAACTCGGTACTTATGCCGATAATCTTGCGCGAATACGGCGACTGCGTTTACAAGAAATTAGCACGATTGGCTCGCAAGTCGGGGGTTATCGACGAAGGTCGTACCGACGAGGAAACCGCAAAACTTTTCATAGCCTGGATTCAGGAGATGAACGACAAGATGGGCATTCCACGCACTCTCAGCGACATACGCGACGAGGACATTCCCGAAATGGCCGCCTACGCCGATGCCGAAGCAAACCCGACCTACCCTGTGCCAAGGCTTATGGACAAGAAGGAATTGGAAAAATTGTATCATCTTGGAAAAACAGGAAATGCCAATAATTAAGCTAACTTTGCAAACAAAACATAAGCTATGAATATAGAACAAATAGTTGACGCACAGAGAAAATACTTCTCAACAGGCAAAACATTCGACATAAAATACAGGCTCGAAGCTCTCGACAAGCTGAAAGCATCGATAAAGAGACACGAAGCCGAACTGCTCGACGCAATAAAGCAGGACCTCGGCAAGTCGGCATCCGAATCGTTCATGTGCGAAGTCGGACTTACCTTATCCGAAATAACGCACTTCAGGAAACACCTGCGTTCGTGGGCACGGACAAAGCGCAAATGTACACCGCTCACCAACTTCCACGCCAAGAGCATGATTGTACAGGAACCCTACGGAGTGGTGCTGATAATGTCGCCGTGGAACTATCCGGTACTGCTGACGCTCGAACCGCTCATCGGGGCAATCGCGGCAGGAAACTGCGCCGTCGTGAAACCGTCGGCATACTCGCCAGAAACATCAAAGGTTATGCACCAACTTATTTCTGAAACATTTAGTCCTGAATATGTTACGGTCGTAACTGGCGGCCGTGCCGAAAATGCCGACCTTCTGGAACAGAAGTTCGACTACATATTCTTCACAGGTGGCGTAACAGTCGGAAAACTGGTGATGGAAAAGGCTTCGAAGCATCTCACACCCGTAACACTCGAACTCGGCGGAAAATCACCATGCATAATAGACCACACCGCCAACTTGCGCATAGCAGCACGACGGATAACCTTCGGAAAGTTCCTCAACTGCGGACAGACGTGCATTGCTCCCGACTATGTGCTGGTCGAAAAGTCGGTGCACGACGAGTTTGTGAACTTGCTGAAAGAAGAAACCACAAAAATGTACGGTGAGGACATCCTAGCCAACAAGGACTACGGCAAGATAGTGAACCATAAGCATTTCGACAGAGTTTCGGGCCTGATTGCAAAGGAAAAAGTCGTTTATGGCGGACGATTAAAACAAGAGTCTTTGCAGATTGAACCTACTATTCTCGACAATGTTACACCCGACGATGCTGTGATGCAGGAAGAAATTTTCGGTCCAGTATTGCCAATAATTACCGTTGCCAACACAAACGAGGCAGCCGATTTCATCAGGAATAGACCTAAACCATTGGCATTGTACCTTTTCACCAGCGACAGAAAGGTTGAAAAGCTGTTTTTGCGCGAGGTTCCATTCGGAGGAGGCTGCGTAAACGACACCATCATCCACATTGCCACCAACAATCTGCCATTTGGCGGCGTTGGCAACAGCGGAATGGGCAGTTACCACGGCAAAAAGACTTTCGAGACATTCAGCCACGCCAAGTCGGTGGTAAAGAAATACACCTGGCTCGACATCTCGATGCGCTACCAGCCATACGCAAGCTGGAAAGACAAGCTGATAAGGATGTTCCTGAAATAAGGCAACTCTTTGTCATTCCGCAAGACAAAGTGAACAGGCGCAGACACGAGCCTTGTGAACCTGTCTATGCGGAATCTCCCAGTAATACACAAAATCAGAGTCCGTCATACAGAACGGGCTCTTTTTGTTTACAAAGTTATTGTACTACAACACATATAAACATCTCTATCATTACATTTTAGTTGTTCATATAATGTGCAATTTTTACGTCTTTAGTTGTTTGACAATATAAAGGATTGTTATAATTTTGTACACCAAAAATTTTAATAGTAAATTATATGTCAATTTTTATTCAAAAGACGTGTTGTCAGTGATGAAGGAGTTTCTTCTTTCAATAGTTTTTCTACTGTTGGCTTTCTGTTCGTTTGCACAGGAAATCACAGGTTATATTTTTGAAAAGGGAAGTGGCATTCCACTGCAATATGTGTCGGTTTATGTGAAAAATACGACAATAGGCACGACTACCGATGAAAATGGATTTTTCAAATTGAATGTAAAGAAATTGCCTTGCGAACTCGTTGCGACATTCCTCGGCTATACGCCATTTGACGATACAATTTACAATAATTCTCCGCTTAAAATTTATCTTGACGACGACATTCAGGTAATAGACGAGGTACTTGTAAAACCAGATTATTCGTACGACAGGAGGCTTATGACCAACATCATAGAGAACCGCAAGTACAACAATCCCGACAACCTGTCGAATATTACATACAACGACTATGCCCGAACCACCATATTTCTGAAAGGTATTGACCAGAAACGGGTAAAGAAATCGAAGATACTGTGAAGAGTATAAAACTTCCTCATGACACAAAGATTGACGCTATCTACTTAGCAAAGAACCGTTTGCCTATGGCAAATAACATGAAAGTTAAGAGATTCGCCATCAAGAAAGAAATTGAGAATGGTTCTAATAAGTATGTCTTAATTAACCAAAAGAAAGTGTCTTCCAAAGTGAGAAAGTTCTCCAAAGAAACATTAGAAAACGTTCTTCCAAAAGTGAGAGCCTTATTCTCCAAAATCTTAGTCCTTCCAGCCTTCAAGATTGACGATGAAGATCACTGGATCAATGACTTAGGTGGTGACTCCATGAACTATGTTGAATTAGTCCAAGAAATGGACAGAGAATTCGACATCGAAGTTCCTGAAGAACAATATGGTAAACTCACCTGCGTTAACGATTTCGTGGAAGAAATCGCTCGTATCTTAAAAGAAAAGAAATAAATAATTGCATTATTTGCCGAATTTTGTTAAGATTACACTCGGCACTAGAAAAGAGGTAACTTTATGGCTAACATAAAATCACAAATCAAACGTATCAAAACCAACGAAAAAGCTCGTCAAAGAAATGCATCCGCCAAAAGCGCTATCCGTACTTCTATTAAGAAAGTCAAATTAGCCGTTGAAGCGAAAGATTTAGCTAAGGCCGAAGAATTAATGAATGCGGCTTTCCGTTTAATTGATAAATCCGTGAGTGATGGTATTCAACACAAGAATACAGCAGCAAGACAAAAATCAGAAGTCTCACGTTTAGTTGATTCAGTTAAATAATTAGTTAGTTTTAAAATTAATTAGGAAC
>CACWOG010000130.1 GCA_902762455.1 uncultured Bacteroidia bacterium
AGCGCAGTGTGATTGTGGTATTGGAAATTATACAGCTTCAATCACTGAACTTATGGAAAACACAATGTACTATTATAGGGCATATATGGTTTGGGCTACCGATACGGTATTCGGTGAGGTTATGTCGTTTACTACTATGGGTTCTATGGTGCATACAAATGAGGCGACTGGTGTTTATGTTGCAATTGCAACCCTTTCTGGGTCTGTTATTGCTCCAGACGACTCAATAATAAATAGACGAGGCTTTTTATATGGAACGGATTCCTGTAATCTTTCGCATGATATATATTGTGGTACAGGAATAGGTGTCTATGCGCATGAACTCATAGGTTTGCAATTGGGAACTACTTATTACTATAGGGCTTATGCTGTTAATGATGATTATACGTCGTATGGAGAACTTATGTCATTTACGACACGATCAACCTATAATGAACCTGATGGTTATATAGATGGTTATGCTTATGTTGACTTGGGTTTGCCTAGTGGTACATTATGGGCAACTTGCAATGTCGGAGCAAATGTTCCAGAAGAATATGGCGACTATTATGCTTGGGGTGAAACTAGCACGAAAGAAACATTTGACTGGAGTAACTATCGTTGGTGCAATGGAAGTCGCAGTACATTAACCAAGTACTGCAATAATTCAAGTCTTGGTAATAATGGTTTTACCGATAGTTTGACAACATTGGAACCATCGGATGATGCTGCAACTGTCATTTGGGGTAATAACTGGCGTATGCCAACAGATGATGAACTGGCAGAGCTTGTGAATGGTTGCCAGTATACATTTATGACACAAAATGGAGTAAAAGGATATCTTGCTATAGGTCCAAACGGTAACAGTATCTTTATTCCTGCAGCAGGTCACATAAGTGAAAATGGACTCATAAATGCTACTTATAATTGTAATTTATGGTCAAGTACGTTGTATGTGGCGTATCCTCACGCTGCAAGAACAGCCTTTTTTACATCGTATGGTAGCTCGAGTTCCAGTATATATCGCAATTGTGGAGCACCTATTCGTCCTGTGTGTTCAAATAGTGGAGGTCAAATATCTATGCCCGACACTGTAGTAGTTTCGTTCAACGCTAATGGAGGAAATGGAACAATGGATTCGCAAATATATAGTGTTGGAACATTGCAGGCCTTGCATGTTAATGGTTTCATTCGCGAAGGCTATGTGTTTTCTGGTTGGAGTACATTCGCTAATGGATATGGCACATCCTATTCTGACCAGCAAGAGATAAGTATCCGTTCAAATATTACATTGTATGCACAATGGATAACATTGCCTACGGGAGATTTGAATGGACACGACTATGTTGACCTTGGCTTGCCGAGTGGTACAAAATGGGCAACTTGTAATGTCGGTGCAGATAGTCCTACAGATTATGGGGATTATTACGCATGGGGAGAACTGACAACTAAAGAAACATATAGTTGGAGTAATTATATATATTGCAATGGGTCTCAAAATAGACTTACAAAATATTGTAACAATTCTAACTATGGAGATAATGGCTTTGTTGACACTTTAATAACCTTGCAGGTATTTGATGATGTTGCTGCAGATAATTGGGGTAGTGGCTGGCGTATGCCAACTAACGATGATTTTAATGAACTCTTGAGTAATTGCACATATATGGTGTCAATACAGAATGGTGTGAAAGGAATGCTTTTTATTGGACCTAATGGTAAAAGCATCTTCTTGCCGCCTGCTGGCTACCGCGATAATAATCTTCTTTTCAATCTTAAAAGAAATGCTCTTTATTGGTCGAGTTCTCTTTGTGAGAATGTTACATATTGCGCATTTTATCTTCGCTTCTGTACGGATCTTACATCGTCAAATATCCCTGAGATTAGTGCCTTTAGTAGAGAGTCTGGCTTCTCTGTTCGTCCTGTATGTAATCCATCTAGGTAATAGTATTCTGTCATTTCGGATTTGCAATCTATAGCTCGCACAGTTGTGTCGGATTTGCAACCTTTAGCTCGTTGCTTGATGCCGCAATCCGAAAGACTTGAGTATCGGCATTTGTAATGCGTAGCGGATTAAAAATCCAGACAATGCTAGATGCAAATCCTGATAATGTTGGGGAAATCAAATTCCTTTTATCCATTCCGCAATCGTCTTCATTGCATCCTCATTGAATGTTTCTTCGTTTCGTCCGTAGAAGTTCGGACTGCCGAAAATACATTTTTGGAACAGGTGGTTCAAACCTTTGAGTTCCAATACTTTGTATTTTAAGTTTTTAGCCTTTTTCATGGCTTTTTCTATGCCGGCAAGATTGTCCTTGCTATAAACCTGCACATCTTTGTCGCCATTGAGGGCAAGTACGGGAACTTTCACTTTGCAAAGGTAATCCTGCGGATTGAAGTTGATGAAATAGTACATCCACGGCGAGAACATTATTTCAACGTTTGTATGTAGTGCTTCATCGTTGGAGCCAGAAGGAACAAGTCCTTCCATTTCCTTCATAACGGCGAAGACTTTCGGCTTTTTCTCGTCAATGCTCAATTTCTTGTCCTTTAGGATTTTATATTCCTTTGTGACAAGTTTTGTGTACTGTTTTGCAATATCTTCCGAAATGCCGCTCGACTTCAGCACGTCGTAGTTTTGGCGAGCCATAAGTTGCGATATTTCCACTGCGGGACCTGCAAGCATAACAATGAAATCTACATCGCTGTTTCTTAGTGCAACCATCGGGGCAATCATTCCGCCTTCGCTGTGACCGATTATGCCAATTTTCATATCCTTTAGTCTGCTGTCGTTCTTGATGAATTTAACAACCGATTCTGCGTCAAGCGAAAGGTCGTAGGTTGTAGCATTGATAGCATCGCCAGTGGATTTTGCGAAGCCACGGTCGTCGTAGCGGATGACGGCGATTCCGTTGCGTGTAAGATAGTCGGAGAGAACAAGGAAGGGCTTGTGTCCGAGGATTTCCTCGTCGCGGTTCTGTAGTCCCGAACCTGATACCAGAATCACAATTTTGTTGCACTTGTAGTCGTATGGTGCAGTGAGTGTTCCTGCCAATTTCACGTTTGTCTCGGGATTGAAAATTTCAACTTCCTCGACTATGTACGGAAAATCTTTGGGGTCTTGTTTCTTGGGCTTTGGGACGTATTTGCCACGTTTAAGTGTAAGCGGAAAGTTTTTCCCGTGTTGCGTGAACAGGCTTTTTATGCTATCGCCGGTTGGTGTTTCGCCACTTAGAGATGCATTTAGACTGCTGATTTCTAGCTTGAAACCATTATCGTTGAACTCTGCCTTGTCAACTTTGATGCCGAAAGCCGACTGTTCTGGCGAGTCCATTGTTATGCTGTCGGCAGATAGTCCGTCAATGTTTACGACTATCGCGAGCGAAATGCCGTTTATATTGAGGTCGCCGTGCCACGTACCTATAATTTGTTGTGCATTTGTGATTATTGCAGCAGAAAAAAAGACAATAATTGTCTCAATGAGTTGTTTCATTATTTTGCAGGAATGGCCATTGATACAAGTCCGCCAACAAGAAGTCCGCTCAATGTGCCGATTATTGTGTTGGTGAATATCTTTTTGTTGGCTTTGTTCTTAAAGCCATATACAAAATATTCGTTGTCTTGATATTCCGGGTGGCGTTTTATGATGTATTTTGTTGTCGGGCGGGTAAACGAAATGCCTGTGGCGTAAGCAATTGGAACAGCAAGTCCTATCATTGGGCGACGCATATAGCCATAGAAATAAAGCATTGAGCCTGCACCAACGGCAAATCCGCTTGCACAAGCCCACCAAGCATTGTATTCTGTTTTGGCGAACTGCTTGCCTATTACAACGTGGCGCATGTCTTCAACCGAAAATTCGCCTTCCTGAGTTGGAACGTACATTATGGTGTCGCCAACAGCCCAGATGTCGTTGATGTCAATGAACTTGGTCTTAATCTTGCCGTTCTTTTTCTCTAGTTTTATCTCCATCGAACTGCCATTGTCGTTGAAGAATGTGTATTGCTTCACATTGTATTGTGTGCCGTCGAGCAGACTGAGTTTGGTCTGTGCAACCGCTGTAGTACATAGTAGCGTGACTAATAATAAAATAGTTATAATTTTGTTCATTGAAGTCGCTTTTTGTATTCGTTGCAAAAATAATATGTTTTTGCTTTCGCAATAAATAAAAGTGGTAAAAAAAAACTAAATTTGCAGTCGATAATTTTCAGATGAAACGGATTTTCAAATATTTGCTTTTGTTTTTGCTGATTGTATTTTCGGCAAGAAGTTCTTTCGCATCTACGGGCTTTCTTCCGGACTCGTCAAAGTACAAGGTTGTTCCGGAAATAATGCTTTTCTCCAATTTCCATCAGGGCATTGGCGGTGATACTCACGAACCTAACTTCGAGATAAAGCGTGCTACCTTGGGTTGTCAGTTTCATGTCCCCAAGGGCTTCTCGTCGATAATTCGTCTCGATGTCAGCCCGAATCAGCCGCTCGGACAAAACTACAACATGGTGAATGTTTACCTGAGGGCAATGTACATTTCGTGGAAAAAAGGAAAATTCCTTCTGAATACTGGTCTTGTTGACAATATGCAGCACATGACGCAGCAGAAGTTCTGGGGTGCGCGTTATATTTTCAAGTCGTATCTTGACGAGTATCGTTTTATCCCAGCCATCGACCTCGGATTCAATGGTCGTTACGATTTTCTTGACAATTTGTCCCTCGAGTTCGGAATGATGACTGGAACGATAAAGGATGATAGCGTGTCGTATGGAAAATATTACTATTCGTTGTCGCTTAACTATAAGCCAGTCAAGGATTTGCAGATGAAAGTCCATTCTACGTATTCGTTCCAGAACGACGACCTGTTTACAATTGGTGCTTTTGTGGGGTGGAATATTGTTCCGCATTTGCGTTTTGGAGCCGAGTACAATGCAAAGTTTTCGCCGCGAAACATAATGCAGCAGGGTGCAAGTGCCTATCTTATTTATGGTTTCCTTGAGGACAAGTTGAACTTGTTTGCTCGTTACGATTATCTTGACTCGTGGTGCCGCGACGGCTTTGTCCCTTCGTGGTATGTGGCGGGCGACGGAATGGCATTGGTGGCTGGTTGCGACTGGAAAGTGGTTGACTATGTGCGGCTTTCGATAAATTATCAGGGTTGGTTGCCTAAGCTTAACACCGATATTATGAAGTCGTATGTGTATCTTAATGTTGAATTTAGGGTGAACTGATATGTCGGAAATTTCGGACAAGCGTAAGGTCAAGCACGTTTATTCCAAGATAGGGCAGGCGGTCAACAAGTATGGTCTTATTTCTGATGGTGACCGCATTATGGTCGGTGTTAGCGGTGGCAAGGATTCTATCTCTTTACTGGCTACGCTGGCTACGCGGAGACGTTTCGGAAAGGAAAACTACGACATTGTAGCCGTGCATATTGATGTGGAAAATGTTCCATATCTTGCTGATACTGATTTTATTGCCGACTTTTGCGCGAAGAATGACGTGAAGTTTGTGTGCGAGCATATCAACGTTGACTTTGAAAAGGACCCGAACAAGTCAAAATGTTTCGTCTGCTCGTGGCACCGTCGCAAACGGCTGTTTGAACTTACGCGCGAACACAACTGCAACAAACTGGCTCTCGGTCATCATCTCGACGATGCCGTTGAAACGCTACTTATAAATATGTGCTACCACAACAGCATAAGTTCAATGCCTGCAAAGTTGCCGATGTTTGATGGTCGTGTGGAACTGATTCGTCCGCTCATATTGTTGACAAACAACGAAATACGTCAGTTTGCAAACATTATGGGCTTCCCGACGGAAAGGGCGAAATGTCCGTTCGAGGACAAGACCAAACGTCGTCAGGCAGGAGAGATAATTGCCGATATTGAGAAACGTTTTCCAGATGCAAGGCACAATATCTTCAAGTCGATGCAAAAGATTTTTGTTGACTATCTGCATAAGGATCTTCATTTATTAAATTATTATTATAATTTCCCATAGAATTTCCAGTTAAAATATTCCTTCTTCCACTTCTTAAAACAGAAGAATTTTGATTTTGAAAATCAATAGGATAATTATTATTATTATAATTTCCAGATTGAATGTAATTTCTTGAATTATTATTTGATAATTTAGGTGAGGTTGATTTTAATTTATCATTAAAATCTGTTTTTTTTTCTAATTTTTCTTTTTCTCTTTT
>CACWOG010000131.1 GCA_902762455.1 uncultured Bacteroidia bacterium
CATTGCAAATGGTCGCACCGACAAGTACGAGGACTACTTCAACCTGTCGAAAAAGGAAACCTATATGCCACACTCGGCAGCTGGCATCGGACTGAAAGTCGCCATGAACGAGAACTTCATCCTTTCGGTTGACTGGGCAACCGCCATCAACAAGCAGGACAACGGCAAGATGACGAACTTCTATGTGAAGATGGGATACTTGTTCTAAGGAATGTTCAAAGTTCAAGTTTATTATGTTTTATGATAGAATCGTGCCATGGCGCGATTGTACATAAATAATCAAAAGTTCAATGTTCAATAATTCAAGGATTTAAAGATTCAACAATTTAAACAACATCAAACAAATTCAAACAATCTAAAACAAATTCAAACAACCTGAAACTTAGAAACGGCGACAGCCACAGAAACGCCGCAGGCATAGAAACAAAAAAATTGTAACTTTGCAAAAAAAATACTTTTATGACAGATAACAAGCAAAAGACCAACTACGGTGCCCTGTCAATACTTATAATAGTATTCTTCTTCTGGGGCTTCATGGCAGCAGGAAACAGCATTTTCATTCCTTTCTGCAAGCATTATTTCAACTTGGACCAGTTCCAGAGCCAGCTTATCGACTTTGCGTTCTACCTTGCATATTATGTCGGAGCACTGATACTTTTTGCCTACTCGGTGGCAAAGCGCAGCGACTTTATTGCAAAGTCGGGCTACAAGAAATCAATCGTGTACGGACTGCTACTGTCGGCAGTGGGTGCTGCAGCAATGATTGTTGCAGTTGGTGCCGACAATTTTACAGGAATGCTTATCGGACTGTTTGTCGTGGGACTTGGATTCTCGTTGCAACAGACAGCAGGAAACCCGTTTGCAATAACCCTTGGTCCGCCGGCAACCGGTGCATCACGAATCAACCTTTGCGGAGGGCTCAACTCGTTTGGCACGGCTATAGGCCCGATTATCGTTGCATTGCTTCTTTTCGGAACTACCGCTGCCGTTAGCGACGAGGAAATCGCTAGCCTCGAAATCAGCAAGGCTCAGATACTTTATGCCGGCGTTGGCGTTTTGTTCCTTATCGCCGCAGCAATATTCTTCTTCTCGAAGAAACTGCCGAACGACACATCTGACGAAAAGACCGAGAAGTCGAGCAAGGCTCTTGTCGCCCTCACTATAATGACAGTTCTTCTCGTAGCAATGTTCATACCTGTATTTATGAGTTATCGTGAAAGTTTCGCAGACATGGACAATGTGGAGATTTTCCGCGTGATATTCCTATTGGCAGCACTTCTGATTGTTTTCGTAACATTGCTTTCTGTCAACGGAATGGCAAAGAAGAAATCGGAAGGCTGGGGCGCAATGAAATACCCGCAACTTGTGTTTGGAATGCTTGCAATCTTCGTCTATGTAGGCGTTGAAGTTTCGACTGTAAGTAATTTCGGTGAGTTGTTGCAGAAACCCGACTTTGGCGGATTTGCAGCCAACGAAGTTGCACCTTTCATCTCGATGTACTGGGGAAGCCTTATGATTGGACGCTGGACAGGTGCGGTTGCCGCTTTTGAGTTCAAATCGTTGACAAAGAAGATTCTTACAATAGTTGTTCCACTGGTGGCATTCGGCGTAGTGCTGGGCGTAAATGCAATTTCGCAGTACAGCATTGTGGTTCTGCTTCCCTACATCGCACTTATAGCCATTCAGATAGCAGCATTCTTCTTCACCAAGAACAAACCGGCACGCACCTTGTTTATTTTCGCTGTGCTTGCTGTATGCATGATGCTTGTAGGCATCTGCACCGAAGGAATGGTTTCGGTTTATGCAATTATGGCAGGCGGATTGTTCTGCTCCATAATGTGGTCGTCGATTTTCAACCTTGCACTGGCAGGACTTGGCAAATACACAACCCAAGGCTCGGCATTCCTCGTAATGATGATTCTCGGCGGTGCAGTAATTCCACCTATCCAAGGCAAACTTGCCGACTATATGCAGACGCTTTCATCGAACGAAGGCTTCGGAATACACTATTCGTATGTGATTCCAGTTCTATGCTTTGCATTCCTCGCATTCTTTGCAATATATGTAAAGAAGATTTTGAAGAAGCAGGGCATCGACTACGATAGCGAGGTGTAGGAAGTGTTTCTAAGTTTCAATGGCTAAAGCCGTTTCTATGCCTGCGGCGTTTCTGTGGCTTCGCCGTTTCTGTTGAGACGCAAAATTTTGCGTCTGTATATTTGTAACATCGCAATGCTTTGCGACGGTTGATGATTTTTCTGTTGTTGAGTTTTGTCGAACAGAATTACGAATTCATTTCCCGTATTCCACTGGATTTTCGGCAGCAATGCCAATTTCCGATTCTTCTTGGTTTTCGTATGGACGTTGCTGTGGATGTAGTTTCCTGTGCAGACGTTCTGCAAGTTTGTCGGCTACAGCATCGGCATCGTGCGCGTGGCTAAGTTCGCATTCCCACACAACAATGACCTCCCATCCTAAATCTCCTAGTTTCCAGTAGTTTTCCAAGTCGCGCTGACGGTTGCGTTTTATCTTGTTCTGCCAAAATTCGGTGTTCGATTTCGGTGTCGTCGCTATCTTGCAGTCGGGATGATGGTGCCAGAAACATCCGTTTACGAAAATCACTGTGCCATATTTTGGCAACACGATGTCGGGAGTTCCGGGCAGACGCTTGTCGTTGGTGCGGTATCTGAAACCACGGGCAAAAAGAGCCTTGCGAAGTTTTATCTCGGGCTTGGTGCCTTTAGAGCGGATTTTCGACATTATGTCGGAACGTTTCTCGGTGCTGAAGATGTCGGTCATGGGAAGGGGGTCGATAATTTGAAGATTTGGTAATTTGATAATTTGTAGCGACGCGGCACGTCACATCGCCACAATTATCCATTGTTCATTGTCCATTATTCATTTTATAAGTTTCTGTTTTTACCCATTCCGCCCATTCTATTGGTGTTTTTGTCTTGTTGAATGTAGTGTAGGGTATTGGTTTGCCGATTGTTAGTGTAATTGTCTGCCCGCGTTGCTTGAACATTTCGTCCACAAGGAAAAGCATCTCGATGTTGAATTTTATTTTCAGCCGTTTACGCCAGTTGGCAAGCCGGTAGAAGAAATTCGAGTTTTTGCCTCCAATGTAAATAGGGATTATGTCACGATGATATTCTACAGCCTTGACAATGAAGTTCTTCTGCCAAGGTAGGTCGATTATTTCGCCTTTGATTTTCCGAGAACAAAGTCCGGCGGGAAAATATAGCACTTGTTTGTCCGACGCATACAATTCGTTGAGCTGTTCTGCATTTGTGCGCGACTGCTTGCCGACCTTGTTTATCGGTATGAAAACTGGGCGCAGAGGTTCCAATGCCATTAGCAAGTCGTTGACAACAAACATAAAATCGCTGAATTTTTCATTGATTGTCTGCATCATTACAAGGCTTTCGAGTCCACCAAGCGGATGGTTGGCGACGAAGATGAAGCGGCCTTCGGGGGGGATGTTTTCCATACCGCTGACCTGCCGTTTCAGTTCAAGGCATTCTATACCAATGTTTACGAAATCGATACCAGTTGCTCCATTTGCCTTTGCAAGTATCTCGTTTACATCTTTTTCGTGAACCAGTCGCCGTAGCAAATTGATGACGAAGCGAGGCGTTTTCTTTGCCAGCTTCGGACTCTTTGTACGGATAATTTCGGCAACGTCAACTTGCATAGGTTTGCTTTCAATCATATCTTATTGTTTTGGGTGCAAATGTATGCAAATTTGCGAATATGTAGTCTTTTATTCTTAACATCCTCGGTTCTTTCATTTGGACAATGTTCTTACTTATGATACAAATAGTTAGCATTTGAATAAATCCGCTGGCTGAGCTTGTCGAAGTCAAGGCGACGAAATGCATATAATGCGTATTAACCTTACCCTTCGATACTTCGACTCGCTCAGCAGCCACAGGCTCAGGGGACGGTTAAATGAAATAGCCATGCTGAATATCTAAGAAATGTTGAATTTTTATTTGCTACATTATTTTTTTTTTCTATTTTTGCAGAGTCTAATATCAGCGATTATGAGAAAGTTATTAATTTCAGTCGTATTTCTGATTCTTGCGGTATGTACTTGTGCGCAGGATTCCAACAGTGCTAAGGATTTCATTTCATTCGAATTGCGACCATATTTGTCGAGCAAACTGAAATTCTACGATTTCATGTTCGAAGATGAAACCAGGCTGAAATCGAGAAATGCTCCTTGTGGGGAACTTTCTATAGGCTATCAGCACGAGATAAATTCCAATTGGCTTGTAGGACTTGATATTGCATCGGGGTTGATGCCGTTGAATTATTGTTATGTTTCCAAAAACGGTAAATCAAAAACAGCGGATAGTGAATATTTGTATTGGGTCACACTTTACACCAATGTTATAGCAAGCAGTACCAATAGAATAATTACATCGACTAAGGGAAATATGCTTCTTGGGTTAAAGGCTGGTGTTGTATTGCCTTGGGTTCGTGAATGGAGTTCAAGCGTAAGCTCATCTTCATATTGCATTGACGCAGATGTTGAAAACGATGCAGCTTATTTTATATGCACAGGCGAGCTTGCATACGAAAAAGTTTTCAAAAGCAACGACAAAGTAAAGGCAAGCATTTTCGTGACATATTCTCCAATGATGAACAGTTGCGGAAGTTTCGAACTTTATGTTCCTTACAATAGCGGATACTTTAAGCAACCAATGCTCTATTTTGGCGCGAGTGTCGGCTACTATCTTGCACTTAAAAGAAACAGGAAATAAATATGTTTTGTGCGACCTCTCTAGGGTCGTTGTCTTTTACCTCTTTTTGCTCTATAGATATTTGACTCTCCGACCACAAAAAGGTCGTATAGTTTTTCTGGGAACAACAGAAAAAGTAGGTGGAGATTTATAGTGGCAATGCTAAGTAACGGAATCTCTCGAAGACGGATTTCGTTTTTTTACACATCGCCTTTGGCGATACCTTGATTGCCGCCTTGGCTGGTGAGCGTTAAGAAAATCGGAGGAACGAAGCGTAAAAAATCAGTCTGTTTGAAGGCGGAGTGAAACGGAGACAAGTTTCTGATTTTTAGCGAAGTGTAGCCGATTTTTAGCGAAGCAGACACAGCGGACATGGTTTTTTGTTTACTTTTCTGTTATCGCACAACTCCACCCGAAATGTCGGCTGTTCCTTTTTTTTTGAGCAAAATGCTGGCAATCATATCTATTAATATTAACTTGTTAGTAACTAACAGGTTCTATTCTTTGTAGCTATTGCATTTTTAGCTTCCTTTGTATTCGGACATATACGAATGCCAATCTTATTAAATAGTTAATAACTTTGTTTTGTTTATATCACGCTGATTATCAGAGTTGTATCTATCATATACTTGTGGCTTTTATTAACAATGGTGGGAAAGAGTGGGTAAGGGTGTTTCAAAGTGGGAAACTTTGTTTAACTTTGCACCGAATTTTGAAGATGTAGATTATGTTTGTAGGAGAATGCAATGGCAAATTAGACAGCAAGTGCAGGGTTATATTCCCCTCGCAGCTGAAGCGACAGGTTCCCGACGAGGAACAGTCGGCAGCTTTTGTCCTCAAACGTGATATTTACGAAAAGTGCTTGGTTCTTTACCCAATGAGCGAATGGAACCGTCAGACTGGAATGCTGAAGAAAAGACTCAATCCTTTCAACCGCAAGCATGCCGAATTTCTTCGCGAATTTTATCGTGGTACTGCCGAAGTTTATCTCGACAACAATGGCCGTCTCCTTATTCCTAAAGCTTTGCTCGACTACATCGGGGGCGAAAAGGAACTTGTCTTTGCCGGACAGGAAGGCAAGGTCGAGATTTGGGATAAGGACGCTTATGCAAAGAAGAAGATGGACAACGACAGCTTTGCTGAACTTGCCGACGATATTCTTGGTGGTGACTTTATGTTTTCGGAGGATTAGCAAATGAGTGAATATCATGTGCCGGTATTGTTGAACGAGAGCGTTGATGGACTTAACATCAACCCCGATGGCATTTATGTGGATGCCACTTTCGGCGGAGGCGGACACTCTGCTGAGATTTTGTCGCGCTTGTCGGCAAAGGGAACTCTCGTGGCAATCGACCGCGACAGTGATGCTCACAATAATAAGATTGACGATTCGAGACTAAAGCTTGTTTTCGGAAATTATCGCTATTTGCGCAACTACCTCGACTACTATGGCATTGATAAGGTTGACGGCATTTTGGCAGATTTGGGCGTGTCGTCGCATCAGTTTGATGTCGCAGAACGTGGTTTTTCGTTCCGGATGGGCGGAAAACTCGATATGCGTATGTCGGAACAGTCGTCGCGCACTGCTGCCGATGTGCTGAACGGTGCTTCGGAGGACGACCTTTTCCGTATTTTCCGCAACTACTGCGATGTGCAGAACGTCGGTAGGCTTGTAAAGTCGGTTGTAGCTCGCCGCGAAAGCGAACCGTTTGGCGAAATCGACGATTTTGTGAATTTCCTTGAACAGTTTGCTCCGAAGAACCGTGAAATTAAGTATTACGCGCAGATATTCCAGGCACTGCGCATAGAGGTCAACGATGAGATTGCTTCGCTGTGCGATTTCCTGACGGCTGCTCCGCAGGTGCTGGCAAAAGGAGGTCGCTTGTCGGTCATTTCCTACCATTCGATGGAGGACAGGCTGGTTAAGAATCTTATCCGCACAGGAAACGTTGATGGGGAAGATGAACGTGATGTGTTTGGCCGTGCTAACCTCTGCCTGAAACCAATCAACAAGCAAGTGGTAGTTCCAACCGACGAGGAAGTGGAGAGAAATCCGCGTGCCAAGTCGGCAAAATTAAGAATTTCAGAAAAAGTGTAAAAAAATGGATTTTTTTAAGGGTTTACGTAATGTGTTGTCGGGGGACATAATAATGTCGAACCTCACAAAAAGATGGATTAGGTTCATCTTGTTTGTATTTGTGCTGATGCTCCTATATAATGTCAATCGCTTTCATGGGATTTATGTTTATCGCGAGATAAGCAAATCGGAGGAGCATATCGAGAAACTTCGCGCCGAGGGGGTTGCTGTGCAGTCGGAACTTCTAAAGAAGACAAATAGGCGCAAAAGCGTTCTGTCGTTGCTTGAATCAAAGGGTTCAACTCTGAAGGAATCGGTGCGTCCAGCACACAAAATAATTTATAAGGTAAGAAAGTCTAAGGGGGAAAATTTGAAAAAATGAAGAAAACAGGAAGAAATATCACGTTGAGGAATGCCTTTATATTTCTGGTAATAATAATAGGTATTTCGTTTTGGATAGCGGGCAAGATTATTTATTTGCAGCTCACAACATCGCAGGAAGCCAAGGAAAATGTATCAATCAGGACGGAAACCATTACGCCTAAGCGCGGCGACATATATTCGGTTGACGGAAAGCTTCTCGCCACTTCGGTGTGCTATTACGACACTTACCTCGACTTGGCTTGTCAGGGTGTCAGGGCGATGACTGATTCGGCTTTCGATGCCGAGATTGACTCGTTGAGCATCTGTCTTGCCGATTTATTCAAGGATAAGACAAAGGACAAGTACAAGTCGGAAATCCGTAATGCGAAAAACAACGGCAGCCGCAGCTATTGCATAAAAAGACGTGTCAACTATCTGGACTACGAGAAGATGAGAACCTTCCCGTTCCTTCGTCGTGGAAAATACCGTGCAGGCTTCTACTCTAACGAGATATTCGAAAGGGAAAAGCCTTTTGGCAAACTGGCACGCCGTACTATAGGCGAGTCGAGCGAAAAGGGACACTATGGACTGGAATACAGTTACGACAGCATATTGAAGGGCGTCGAAGGCTATGCCGCTTTCCAGAAGGTGTCGAGGGACGTGTGGGTACCCATAGAAAACTCTACCGACTATGTAAAGCCTGTAGATGGCAAGGACTTGATAACAACTATCGACATAAGCCTTCAGGATATTGCAGAAACAGAACTGGAAACCCAGATGCGTCAGTCGTCGGCAAAGTACGGCACAGTTGTGGTTATGGAAGTTAAGACAGGCAAGGTGCGTGCAATAGCAAACCTTATGCGCGATTCGCTCAACTTCTACGAAAATTTCAACTATGCGGTTGGAAACCTGTCGTCGGGAGCCGCTTCCGACCCGGGTTCTACCTTCAAGATTGCATCGGTAATCGTTGCTATGGAAGATGGATATATTACACCGGAAACGATGGTAAAGGTCGGTAATGGTATTGACAATTACTATGGCAAAATCGTTCGCGATTCGCATACACCCGATAGCACCTGGCTTTCGGTACAGAGGATAATCGAGACTTCGTCGAATGTTGGAACCGCTCGCTTCGTTTACGACAATTACAAGCACCAACAGCAGAAATTCGTAGATGGCATAAAGCGTCTGCACCTTAACGAACCTCTTGGTATAGAACTGAAAGGTGAAGCAAAACCTGTAGTTCACGAACCTTCGGAAGCTCCGAATGGGTGGTCGGGAATTTCGTTGCCACAAATGGCATACGGATATGAGGTTACGATAACTCCATTGCAAATGCTTGCATTCTACAATGCCATTGCAAATGATGGCAAACTGATGCGTCCTATGTTTGTAGAAGGACTTTCTTACCGGGGCGAGATGGTTCAGCAAAACGATCCGTATGTAATCGACCAGCAGATTTGTTCGCGCAAGACAATTGATGCGGTAAAGAAGATGCTCGAAGGTGTTGTTCAAAAAGGAACAGCTACCAATTTGCGCAACGAGAACTACCCAATAGCAGGAAAGACCGGTACTGCACAGATGAACTATGGCAAGGGCGGTGAAAAGATTACTTATCACGCTTCGTTTGTAGGATATTTCCCCGCCAACGACCCGCAATATTCTTGCATTGTGTCGATATATGGCCCGTCGGAAGGAAGCATTTATGGTAACGTTGTTGCAGGAAACGTGTTCCGCAAGATTGCCGACAAGATTTATTCTACCGACACCAAGGCTGTTGCCAACGAACCGAGAGAGGAGTTTGTTTCGGCTCTTCCTATCGCTAAATCTGGCAATCGCGAAAAAATCCAGAGCGTATGCGAAATGCTTGACCTGCCTACCAACATTGAGAATTTCCCTACTGTAAAGTGGATAAGATTCAAGGATTTGGCAAACGACAAGGAGAATTTTGCTCCGTATATGCCCGAAAATGACAGTTATGTTCCTGATGTAAGGAATATGGGTGTTGCCGATGCAATCCGAATCCTTGAGAACAATGGACTCCGCGTTATGTTTTCGGGACGTGGACGCGTTGTAGCACAGGTGCCAGCGCAGGGAACTGTTTGTGCAAAAGGTGATTCAATTTACTTGACTTTAAAATAAAAGGAAGATGGATATAAATGTTTCGTTGAACAAATTGAAAGTGGTAAGCTCGGTTGTAAAGCAGTCGGATTTCGAGAAGATTGAATTTGATTCGCGTAAGGTTGGTGCAGGCGACATGTTCGTGGCTATAGTCGGAACAACTTCCGACGGACACGATTTCATTGAAACGGCTATCGGCGGCGGCGCAAAGATGATAGTTTGCGAAAAGATGCCCGAAAAACTTCACGATGATGTAAGCTACATTCAGGTGGAGTCGTCGTCGGAGGCTCTTGGAATCTTGGCGTCTGACTACTACGGAAATCCTTCGTCGAAACTGAAACTTGTTGGTGTTACCGGCACAAACGGCAAGACCACAATTGCAGGAACTTTGTACAACCTGACCCGCAAGCTCGGCTACAAGGTGGGACTTTTCTCAACGGTAAAGGTAATCGTCGATACCGAAGTTATCCCCGCTACCCACACCACTCCCGACCAGCTTCAGCTTAACAAATATCTGGCTCAGATGGTTGATTGCGGCTGTGATTACTGCTTCATGGAAGTAAGTTCGCATTCAGTGGTTCAGAATCGCATTGCAGGCTTGAACTTCGCAGGCGGAATTTTCACAAACATCACCCACGACCATCTCGATTTCCACAAGACTTTCGCCGAATACATCAAGGCAAAGCAGGGTTTCTTCAATTTGTTGCCTGCCAATGCTTTCGCCATCACCAACATTGACGACCGCAACGGCGAAATAATGTACCAGAACTCAAAAGCAAAGAAATATACATATTCGCTTCTGTCGGCTGCCGATTTCAAGGCCAAGGTTGTAGAAGACGGCTTTGAAGGAATGCAGCTCGACATTAACGGCGACGAGGTTTGGGTAAACTTCATCGGACGCTTCAACGCCTACAACCTGCTTGCAATCTACGGAACTGCAATGCTTCTCGGTTTTGAAAAGATGGAAGTGCTGAGGACTTTGAGCGAATTGCATCCTGTTGACGGACGTTTCGAGATTATCCGTTCGAAAGAAGGTGTTACCGCAATAGTTGATTACGCACACACACCCGATGCCTTGCAGAATGTGATTTCTACCATCAACGATATCCGCTGTGGCAGTGGAACATTGATAACAGTTGTCGGCTGTGGCGGAAACCGCGACAAGACCAAGCGTCCAGAAATGGCAGCAATAGCCGCAGAGATGAGCGACAAGGTAATCCTTACTTCCGACAATCCGCGCAACGAGGAACCCGAAGACATTCTTGACGACATGCAGAAGGGTGTAGAACCGCAGTGGAAGAGCAAGGTTCTCAGGATTACAAGTCGCGAAGAGGCAATACGTACCGCTTGTATGCTTGCCAAGAAGGGCGACATTATTCTTGTGGCTGGCAAGGGACACGAAACTTATCAGGAGATAAAAGGAGTTCGTCATCATTTCGACGACAAGGAGATTTTAAATAACGCATTTAACAACTAACGGATTATGTTTTATCATTTATTTCAGTACCTGCAAGATTTGGGAATGCCCGGAGCCGGTGTATTTCAGTACATTTCGTTCCGTTCGGGTATTTCAATGATTGCCTCGCTTATTATAGCGATATGGTTCGGAAAGTGGTTCATAAAGCGTATGAAGAAGTCGGGCAAGACCGA
The DNA here is from genome assembly GCA_902762455.1 of uncultured Bacteroidia bacterium. GTDB lineage: Bacteria > Bacteroidota > Bacteroidia > Bacteroidales > ML635J-15 > Bact-19. The sequence goes on from CACWOG010000131.1 coordinate 10,957, forward strand.
AATCGAAGAGACCAGAACCACAATGAACGATGCTCCGACCGAAAATTCACAGAATTGTGACACTTGTGCCAACAATGTGAAGAATTTCAAGAAGAACGTGCCGACAATGGGTGGTCTTATCATCATTGCAGCAATCGTGATTCCGACCTTGCTGTTCGCACAGCTGGACAATGTCTATACCAT
>CACWOG010000132.1 GCA_902762455.1 uncultured Bacteroidia bacterium
CACATAGCCTTCTGCCATTTCAAGGTAGCGAACGCCTTTTTCCTTTGTTGCAAACATCGTAGCTATCTGCGAGCGCAGACCTTTGCCCAAGTCTTCGAGACCGGCACCAATTACAAGTCCGCCTTCGGAGAATGCCGACTGGGTACGACCATAGACAATCTGCAGGAAAAGTTCGCGCATAGCAGTGTTAATGGCATCGCAAACAAGGTCGGTGTTGAGAGCTTCGAGCAAAGTCTTTCCGACGAGTATTTCACCAGCCATAGCTGCCGAATGCGTCATTCCCGAGCAACCGATAGTTTCTACCAATGCTTCCTCAATAATTCCATCTTTTACATTGAGTGTAAGCTTGCAAGCCCCCTGCTGTGGAGCGCACCAGCCGATACCATGTGTCAATCCTGATATGTCTTTAACTTCCTTCACCTTTACCCATTTGCCTTCTTCGGGAATGGGTGCGGGACCATGGTTCGGACCTTTTTTCACGCAACACATGTTTTGTACTTCGTGTGAATAAATCATAAGTTGTAATGTTTTAATTATTAGCTATTTGTAATACGTTATACAATAATAAAACCGTAACTGCGTTACATTTGCAAATGTATGTAATTTTTTGTTGAAATATGTTCTACAACAAGGTTTTGAAACAGTTATTTTTTAACATCATAATGTTAATGGATATGCAAATTTCTTAGGTTTAACATACGATGTTTCATAAGTTTAGAAATCTTGCTTTTTGACATTACCATTAAAAAATTATATTTGCTTTCTTAAAAATAGAATTATTATGTTAGTTTTTGTAAGGAAAATTTTGCTGTGTACGTTGTGTCTTGTATGTCTCGCTTCGTCTTCGCTATGGGCAACAAGAGTTTTCGGTACGGCGAAGGATTATGCTGGTAGTGAAATCATATTCTACCATTATCAGGAACGTATTACATACATGAAAGAAGAGGTTTTCCGCCTGAAAGTTGATGAAAACGGGAACTTCGAGGCTAATTTCGGAATAGACCGGATAACCTACATTTTCGCCGAATTTGGTGTATATTATGTCTATTTCTATGCCGAACCTGATGGCAATTACGAACTAATGCTTCCAGAATATTTTGAAAGGACGGAAGGTGACCTTTTGAACCCATACTTTGAGCCTACGGAAATGCAACTAGGTATAAAGAATATGAAGAATACCGACCTAAACTATCTCATAATGGACTTCGACTACTACTTCAACCGTTACTACGATTTAAAGCATGAGGACTTGTATGTCAGCGGGTTAAAGACCGATGTGGACACCTTTATAAATAACATAAATGCTAGATATAAAAAATACGACAACCCATATTTCCAGCAATACCGTCGCTATCGTATTGCAGCGCTCAAGAATATGGTGACAAAGCAGGATTACGAGTCGGCATTGGTGTATTCGTACTATTCCAACAAGGAAATACTCTACGACAATCCTGCGTATATGGATTTGTTCAATTCAATATACCATAATTATTTTGACAACTATCTGGTTACTGCTGGCGGTCCAGACCTGTACAGGGTCATAACATACGGACATAGCATATCGTTGTTGCACCGACTTATAGGTTCAAATCCCAAGCATAAGAACAAACAGTTTCGCGAACTTGTTATACTCAAGGGCATTAACGATGCCTTTGCCAACGACAATCTTCAGTGGCTACCTTTGCTGCTGACACTCGACTCGCTTTATATTACAACCGAATACCCAATACATCAGCAGATTGCACAGAATATTGCCGACAATTCGCTGACAATGGCAAAGGGAACTGTAGCCTTGCCGTTTGAGTTGCCCGATTCTATGGGGAACAAGATGTCGCTTGCCGATTTTCGTGGAAAATACTTGTACTTGCAATTTGCAAACACGCAATCTTACTCCTCGGCTGCTGAATTTGATGTTCTGAAAAGGGTTTATAACCGTTACAAAGGATTGTGTCTGTTCGTCACAATACTTACCGATACCGACAAGGAAAAGGCAAAGAAATTTATTTCCGACAATTCGTTAGGCTGGACATTCCTGTTTGCAGAAACTAACGATAAGGTTCTGACCGACTACAAGGTAAAAGCGTTTCCGACATATTACCTTATAGACCCATACGGAATGCTTGTTATGTCGCCAGCTCCGTCGCCAGCCGAAAATTTCGAGAAATATCTTTTTAAGATAATTGAGAACCAGAAAAAGAAGAAATAGGATGGGAGTTTCGCAGAAGTTTTACCCTTTGGACTTTTGAACTTGAAACATTCAAACGGAATAGGGGGCAAGAAGGCTAAAAGTCAAAAAGGCTTTAAGCCTGTTAGCCTTCTAGCCTGCAAGCCCAAAACATAGAAACGCGAAGCAAAAAAACGGCGTAGCCATTGAAACCTAGAAACGCCGAAGGCATTGAAACGGCGCAGCCATTCAAACGCCGAAGGCACAGAAACGGCGAAGCCATAGAAACTTAGAAACGGCGAAGCCATAGAAATGGCTTTAGCCTAGAAATACGCTCTCACTTCCACGCTTGCCGTATGTATCACTGGCGAAGCTTCGCTCTTGCGACCATTGTACGACAAGTTGATTTGCAATCCGTTGGCTAGCTGACGCTGGAAATTTACTCCCCAGGTGAAATTCATGCCCGGTTGCAATCCTTGTAGCATCTCGTAGTCGATGGCGGAATTGCCACTGCTGGCATACTTATAATATATAAAGTTGAAATTTGCATTGAGCGAACCTTTTTTCACCGAATTGAGGCGATATTCAAGGCCGACATTGTTGCTGGTAAGTTTTTCGGCGCCCGATGTGTTTTCCTTCTGCTCGAAATTGTAGGTTAGCGAAATGCGGTTGTTGATGTTGGGTTGTACATTGAACTGGAAATCGTCCTTGATGCTGGCGATTTTGTAGTCCTTGGCGGTGAAAAACTGCGATTCGTAACCTTTCTTGCCGAAAATTGTCGAGTTCTGCATTCCCACCTTGGGCGAAATGTTGTACCTGATAAGTACTGTCTGTGTAAAGTTTGTTCGCGAGTCGAAACCTGTTGTAAGCAGACTCTTGCCCTTAACCGACTGCACAATGTAGTCGATGCCAAATTTCGGTTTTCCACGGTTGAACGACAAGCTGTTGCGGATGGTCGAGTTCATCGAGACAAGCTCGTCGAGACTGATGTTCTGCGCAAACGGATTTGCAAATTCGGCAATCTTGTTCGAGGTGTTTTTCTGCGAAATGCTGTATGCAAATTGGTCGGAGAAACGGCTCAGGAACTTGAGAAAACCTTTTTTCGACTTCCAGCGCACCGCAGGATTTATGTTGAGGCTCTGGTTGAACTTGTTGGCATACACCTTTATATATTCTGTGGATGGCATCTGCACGCGGATGAAGTTGGCCTGGTCGGCAAAGAATGCAACTTCGAACTCGTCAAGTTCCTGCACTCCGTTGCCGTTGTAGTCGGTCCAAGTGTAAACGCCCTGACCTGGTGCAACTTCGATGTAGGTGTATTCAATCTTGTTTTCCAAGCCCGAACCTATTTCGTACAAAGTAGATGAAGTTATCGTGCCTTTCCACAGCTTGAAGTTGTATTCAAGCTTGCCTGTGAGGTTGTCTTCGGGTTCGGCTGTATAGAGCAGAGTGTCGCGCACCTGTAGCAGACGGTAGTTGATGGTCGCCTTCAGGCGGTGGTTGTTCTTTCCGCCAACTTCCAACGACAGCGAAAAGTCGTGTGCGCGTGTGGCATCCTTCAGTATGTCGAGGCTTTGCTTGCGGTCGTTGCGGAACTTGTACGACAGTGTAAACTTCTGCCGTGCCGAGTCGGATGTACCGGCAAATCCTTCATACTGGCTGTACGAATAGCTGTTTGCCAGCAAGTTGCCTTCGGTGTTGTGCCAAACATTGCGTTCGCCTTCTTCGCGGGCACCTATTATTATTTTGCCAAAGGTCTTGGAAATATCGAGCTTATGTCGCAAAAACTGGGTTTTGTTGAGCGAGTCGGCACTTGCAAGCAACGAGGCATTTCCCGAAATTCGCCATGTGCCAAGGCTATAATCGGACGAAAGGTCGTTTTTCCAACCCGAATATTCCACGCCACGGTTTATGTACGATGTTGTGTAGAGCGAATTTCCGTGCTTGCAGTTGGCATATCGGATATGTCCGCCAGCAACATTCTCGCAGTGCGAATCGGCATAGTAAGAGCCTATGTTCCAGTCTCTTGTGAACTCTGTCTCGCGAAAATACTCTACGGCTTCGAAGTTACGGTTCAGAAATTCATAGTTCACATCGAAACTGAGGCTGTTCTTTTCGGTTTTCACAATGTATTGCTCGGCTGTTGTTTTCACTGCAACGCCAAAATTGTCGCCACGGTCGAGTTTTGAGAAGGTGTTGCGGTCGTTGCTCGATAGGGCGACTTCGACCGATGCTGAAGTTTTTTCTCCAAACTTCGACTTTGCTCCGAATGTCGCCATTTGTTTTTTCTGCGGTGCAACTATCTTAGTATAAGGAATATAGTTTCCCTGCGGAACACCATTTACCGGCGCAACCCACTCATAGACCCTGCCGTTTGCCGACGACACTCCGCGCACATAGTCGCCTTTGTTTTCGCCCACAAGCGAAAACGAAACCCTGTAGAAAGCGTCTTGCGGATTGGTGCTATACACGAAAACCGAATCGTATTGCACACCATCAACAATGGTATCGACAACCTTGTAGCGCACCTCGTCGATATTGAATCCGAGACTGTCGTAACCGGGGATAATGGCTTGGTCGAGGTTGTCGCCGATGCCTGCCATCAGACGCTTGTCGGAATCGCGTAGGTCCATATTGATTGGCTGGTTCTTGCTGTCGCCTTCGTGGTAGAGGTTGAGCCAGATCTCGGTGTTGTCGATTTTTAGGCTATTTGACGAGGTGACGAGGAATCGCGTGTAGTTCTGGTCGGTGTACTCGAACTCGACTATTATGCGCTTGTCCTTGTTGATGGGTTGGTGAGCCGTGAAGGTAATCTCACCGAGGTTGTAGTCGATGACATAGTCGCGGTCGCTTCCACGCGACATCAGAATTCCGTCGATGTAAACCTTTTCTGTACCAGCGAGTACCACTACATACGCCTCGTTGTTGGCACCAGTAAGTCGATACGGACCTTGGTTGCCCTCCACGCCCGAAATCTGCATCTTATGGTACTTGCCCTTCGCAACAGCTGCTCCTATCGAAGCGTTCAGTTCTCCAGTATTGTGCTTTGCCGTCTCGAAAGTCTTCTTGCCCGACAGGTGTATTCCCTGCGACTTCTTGTAGTAGTTTAGGAAATATCCCTGCGGTTTCTTCTGCTCGAAATCGCCGGCAATAAGCGCAAACTTGGAGTTGTAAATCTTGATGAAAACCTTGTCGAACTCCTGCAGGTTTTGCGAGTTGCCGTCGGGCTGGATGGGGATGTTGTTGTCGCTTATGACTGCCGAAATGAAAAGGTTGTCACCGATTCGCCCGTCGAGTTGGAGGTCGAGGTTTGAGTTCATGATCACATTCTGGCTATTTCCGAAGCTCACGCCACGCGAAATGCTTCCCTTGCGCGAAAGTTCAGTCTGCGAGAAAAAGTCGTCGTAGTTTTCCTTGGTAAGAATGAGGTCGTAGCCAGTGCGTTCGTGCTCGTGGTCGGAAAGCATATATTTGCTTCGGTCGAATTTTTGTGCAGGCTTCGAGAAATTCACGGGGAAGGTCTTGAAACTGACTTTTGTCCCTGCTGGTGGCTTTTCGTCGAACACTATGGTCGAGGTCTCGAAGTCGAAATGGTATTTTGCCTCCACTGGATTTCCGTCGGCATCTACGAATTTTATGGAACTTTGCACCACGCTCATCGAGTCGAGCACCAGTGTATCGCCCTGCACCGACAGATTTTTCAGGCTTATCAGCGACTGTGCCGACAGATTAAACGATGGCAACGCGGCAAGCATAAAAATTATGCACGCCAAATGAATCCACAGAGTGGAAAGTCGTTGTTTGCCGTTGCCGTTGCGAAAAATCATCCGAGTTGCAAATACAATAAAACGGCAAAAATAAGCATTTATGTTGTGAGAGGGACAAAAAGTTCGAAGTTCAATGTTTTTGTGGGCTTGAATGCTAACAGGCATAAAGCAGTTTTTGCTTTTAGCCTTTTTGCTAATGTTC
>CACWOG010000133.1 GCA_902762455.1 uncultured Bacteroidia bacterium
TGCTGGGATCGGAAAACAAACAATTATATACAATTTCTTCGTCTCCATACACAACCTTGACGGTTCCAAAAAACGACTCTACAGCACCCTTGTTCTGCGTGCTGTAACCTTTTTTCAATTCAAGCCTCAAAAAGCCTACATTTCCATAATCGAGTGTATCCTTGCGACATCCCACAAGGACAACCATCAATATGACAGATATTAACAAAAAGACTCTTTTCATAGTTTAGAATATTTTCTTTGACAACTTTATGTAAAAATTGAATTTCTGGCTATCCTTAATATTCTGATTTTCAGTTTTAACATACACTGGCTGAGCAAACACGCACATAAGGTCGATGCCCCAGTACGAGAATGCTATTGCTGCCCTCACGTCAATCGAAGTATAATCCTGATTCGATTTGGCCGTCGGGAACTCGTTTATTTCATCAGTCCAAGAATAGGTATGCTTGTGATATATTGTTCCTGCCGAACTATTCATAACTGCGAAACCAGCGTGCAACGACATCCAGTTCAACACAGGATAATCGAAAGAGGTATTGCACGAAAGGAAATTTCCGTTTGAAGTAATGTAGTTAATGCTTTCCTGACCCGTCTGCAACACATTAGCATCATCGTAGTATGGAACCGACATTGTAAGGTCACGCTTGCACTTTCCGCTCAGACGGTACGAAATGTTGTTGTAAATCCTGAAATATGCGTGACGATACTGAAAAGTATTTGAGAATATGTAGTCGAAACTACCAGTACCCATCGGAACGATATAACCCTTTACGGTGCGATTCTTGTTTCCTGTCGGGAACGAGGTTGTAAAGGATATACAGTCGAAAATCTTCGGATACTGGAACTTATACGACAACTCGGCGCTAATGTCGCCAAGACCGCCGTATGCTGCCACATAACCGTGCGAATACTTAGCCTTCTTTTGGATATAAAAAGGAATTGCAACAGTCAGGCTTATGCCTTTATAACCAATAGACAGAGGCACGTTCAAATATTTACTCATTGAACTGAAGCCTACTTCTGCCGAAATTCCATACTGGAAATCCTTTTCCGATGGAGTGAAGTTGTTGTCTGTTTCTGCTGCACCCGGAACGTTAATACCATTCCCATTAATCAATGGGTCGTCATAATTCGTAGGGTTGTCCTGCAAAGTCTCTACGTTTTCCGGATAAACTACTAGTCCGCCAATATTCTGAGCATTGGTCTCAAATGTTGAAACACAGCCAATTAAAAGGCTGGCTGCCATAATTTTTAATGAGTTGCTAATATAATCTCTCATACTTTTTGATATTATACAAAATGCAAAGATAATCAAAAAAATTGATTGGCACGTTTTTTATGTAGAAAAAAAATTGAGTACCTGCAGTATTTCTGAGTTTCTGCGCCTGCGGTGTTTGATGGCTAAAGCCGTTTGAGGGTTTCAATGCCGGCGGCGTTTGATTGGCTAAAACCGTTTCTGGGTTTCAATGCCAGCGGCGTTTGAGGGCTTCGCGTTTCTAGTGGAGACGCAAAATTTTGCGTCTTTACAAAAGACGGTAAGCCCATTAGCCTTCTCGTCTGTCAGCCTGTTCGCCTTTCAGCCTTCTAGCCTCCTTATCATCGCCACCGCCTGCGCACTTATCCCTTCTTCCCGACCTTCAAAGCCAAGTCCTTCGGTCGTTGTTGCCTTAACCGAAACCTGCGATTCATCAATTCCCAGTACCGAAGCAAGCGTTTTTTGCATTTCTGGTATATAGTCCTTCACCTTCGGCTTCTGCAACGAAATCACCGAATCTATATTGCCAATCTCGTAGCCTTTTTCCTTTACAAGACTGTATGTCTCCTTTAGCAATTTCTTGCTGTCGATACCCTTGTATTTCGGGTCGCTGTCGGGAAAATGATAGCCGATGTCGCGCAAATTGGCAGCACCAAGCAGTGCATCACATATTGCGTGTATGAGCACATCGCCGTCGGAATGCGCCACACAGCCCCTATTATAAGGAATTTGGATTCCTCCGAGGAAGAAATCCAAACCATCCTTTAACTTATGTACGTCGTAACCTATTCCTATCCTGTACATTATGCTTTTCTTGCTTCTTTTTCAGCCTTCTTTGCATCACGCTGTTCCTTGGCAAGTCCGCCGAAGTCGAATGTAAGCGTGAACCTCAAGGTATTCATCAATGGACTTGTTCTTCCTCCTGTCGGAATCAAGTATGCGAAATCAAGTCCGAACACATTGAGTCTCAAGCCTGCACCAACGGTAAAATACTTGCGGTTGCCCTTGTATGCGTGTTCGTGGAAATAACCCATCCTAACAGCAAACTGCTTAGAGTAGCAATATTCCAAACCGAGCGAGAAAGTAATTTCTGCCAGTTCTTCACGGAAACGCGACGGCTTTCCATTGTGTACAAATGGTGTTGCATCGCCCGGAGCATCCCACCACGAAGTGAACAAAGCTGCCGGAACAGAAACGTTCGGGTCGCGACCATACTTTATCGACTGATTTCCTGCCGTTACAGTATCTCCACTAGGCAACACTTCGCCAACCTGATAATAAGTAGGCGATGACGGAACAAGCAACTTGTTGAAATCGGCAGTGAAGAGCAGGTCGTTATGCTCGTCGAAGCTAAGCATGTAACCTACACCAGTGCGGAAATTCGTTGGAATGAAATCACGCTTTTCGTTCGAGGTGTACGAAATCTTTGAGCCGATGTTCGAAATGTTCAAGCCCCACATAACCGACGACTTCAAATTTCCTGTCATAATGTCATCATTCTTGTAGTAGAACGAAACATCGGCAGCAACAGAAGTACCAGCCTTCGATGTTACACCATTTCCAACGTTCTGACCGCCAGTAAGATTACTATAGATAAACCTCATGGCAACCGAACCCGAGAAATTCTTTGCAAGCAAACGCGCATACGATATGTCCAACGAGAACTCGCGCGGACGGAAGTTCATTATCACATTGTTGAATTCATCCCTGAAAGTCATGCCACCCAAGTCGAAATATAGCAACGATGCTCCTATAGCATTCTGAGCATTGAACTTATAGTAACCCGACAAATATGCAAGGTTCATATCCGACACCAACTTACGCAACCACGGCGTGTATGATATTGAAAAACCAAAATCATTGTCGATGAAAACATATTTTGACGGATTCCAGTGCTGTGAATTTCCATCAGGAGTTGTTGCTACACCAGCATCGCCCAAAGCACCTGCCCTTGTATCGGGAGCAATAGTCAGAAACGATACTGCTGTTGAAATCGTATTAGGAGCATTACGTCCAATAACATCTTTGTCTGGATTGATTCCACTATTTGACTGTGAATATCCGCATATACTTGCAAATAAAAGTATTGCTATTACAAACGAAAATCTTCTTGTCATGTTAAAATATTTTTGGCTGCAAAAATACATAAAATTAAAACTCTCATAAAACGCAACATTGTTTTTTTTATTGCAACGCTATGAGAGTTTTTAATGAATATAAGACTAAAAACTGATGGTATTATACAAAACTATCAATTAGTCCCACGAAACATATTCTTCAGTTTGGTAAAAAACGACTCGTTCCGCTTGCTTTGAGGGTTGAAAGACTCGGATTCCCGCATCTGTTCGAGCAATTTCTTGTCGTCTTTTGACACATCGTTTGGTATGAAAACATTAATTCTGACAAGCAAATCGCCGTGTCCGTAGCCATTTATATCGGGCAACCCCTTGCCTTTCAGACGCAGAACCTTGCCCGACTGCGTTCCAGGTTCTACCTTTATCTTCACCTTGCTGCCAATGGTCGGGATTTCGGCACTGCAACCCAAAATTGCATCGGGGATACCTATATATAAATTATAGATAAGGTCGATTCCGTCGCGCTTGAGTTCGGGGTGCTCCACTTCCTGGATTGCAATCAGCAAGTCGCCGTTTATGCCACCGTGACGGGCTGCGTTGCCCTTGCCGTCCATCGAAAGCTGCATTCCTTCATAAACACCAGCAGGAATCTTCAGTTCGATGGTCTCTTCGCCCGAAACTATTCCTTCGCCATAGCACGATGTACATTTTTCCTTGATGACCTTGCCGGAACCACCGCAGGTAGAACAGGTCGAACTAGTCTGCATCTGTCCGAGCATAGTGTGCATAACGCGCGTCTGCACGCCACGACCGTTGCAGGTCGGGCAGGTAGAACTCGAACTGCCGTCCTTCTCGCCAGTACCGTGGCAAGCAGAACAAGGCACGTATTTCTTAACCTTGATTTTCTTGGTTGTGCCGTTTGCAATCTCCTCAAGCGTCAACTTTACAGTCACACGCAGGTTGGTGCCATGGTTTACAACTCGTCTGCCACCGCTACGACCACCGTCGCCACCAAAGAAACTGCTGAAGCCGCCTCCGCCAAAGTTAAATCCCCGTCCGAAAACGCTATTTAGCACATCGTTGAGGTCGAAATCGGCAAATCCGCCACCGAAACCGCCGCCAGCACCGCCATTCATTCCCGCAAAACCGAACTGGTCGTAACGAGCCTTCTTGTCCGGGTCGCTGAGCACAGAATATGCTTCGGCAGCCTCCTTGAATTTCTCCTCGGCATCCTTGTCGCCCGGATTGCGGTCGGGGTGATACTTCAATGCAAGCTTACGGTAAGCCTTCTTTATATCTTCGGCTGTCGCATTCTTTGCGACACCCAACACTTCGTAATAATCTCTCTTTTCCATTGTCAAAACCTCCTACTGACCAACGACAACCTTCGAATAGCGAACAACCTTGTCGTTAATCTTGTAGCCTTTCTGAATCACATCAATAACTTTTCCCTTCTTCGACTCGTCCTCTACCGGGAACTGCGTCACAGCCTCGTGGAAATCGGTGTTGAAATCCTCGCCCATAGCCTGAATTTCTGTCAAGTCCTGCGACCTCAGATACTCCATAAACTTCTGGTATATAAGCTTTACGCCTTCCTTTGTAGCCTCCACGTCGGCAGTCTCAAGATGTTCCATAGCTCGGTCGATGTCGTCAATTACCGGCAAAAAGTCGTGCAGCATCGAAGCCTTTACGCTCTCGCGAAGTTCCAACTTTTCCTTGGCAGTACGCTTCTTGAAGTTGCTGAACTCTGCCACCTGACGCATATACTTGTCCTGAAGTTCCTCCAACTTGCGGTTCGACTCTGCCAATTCGTCCTTCAAACGTCTGTCAGAAAATCTGAAACGCGACTTTTTCTTCTTGCCGTGTTCGGGTTCTGCCTCTGCCTTCTTTTCTTCAGCAGCTGTTTCATCAACTTTCGTTTCCGCAGTTTCTTCTACTTCAACGTCCTTATTTTCAACATTTTCTGTTGTTTCTTCCATTTTCTTTTCTTCCTGTATGTTATCGTTTTCCATATCGTTTTAAATAAAATGACACTGCCTTATGTCAAAAATTCTGCCACAAGGGAAAAATATGACAAAATTGCAGTAGGGACGGCAAGATAAAAAGTTTCTAAGTTTGAATGGCTGCGCCGTTTCTATGTTTCACGTTTCTATGTTTCACGTTTATGGGTTTCTGGGTTTCTATGTTTCACGTTTCTAAGTTTGGGGAGAAAAGGCTAAAAGAAGACGGGACTAACAGAAGACCAGACTATCTGTCGGTCGGAAAGACAGCAAGGCAGTAAGCCTGCAAGCTTGTTAGCCTATTCGCCTCACTTATTTGCTTCGTAATCCTTCTTCAACGCCTCGCACAACCAGTTTGCCAATGCCTGCCGGTTGTTTGCATCGAGCAGACGCTTGCGGTCGCGCTCGTTGTTGATGTTACCAGCCTCCATAAATGCTGCGGGAGGAATTACTCGTTTGATTACCAACAGATCGCGTTCCTCGACAGTTCCGAAATAACCACGATTGGGCTGGAACTTGGCATATTTCTCACGAAAAACATTGTACATTCTTTCGGCAAGAGCCTTTCCCTTTGTGCTACCGTGGCAATAATAGAAAAACGCATCAACGCGCGTAGAACTACTGCGCGAATCAATGTGTATTTCGACAACCCGCTGATACTTAGTGGCTTTATTTTGATGGTAAAGTTTATTAACCGCATCGGCACGCTCGATAAGACGGCGATTCTTGTCACGACTGATTCCAAAATCCGGATAATAATACTCGTCATAGTCTATTTTCAGGATTTTGCCACTGCGA
>CACWOG010000134.1 GCA_902762455.1 uncultured Bacteroidia bacterium
CACGCAAAATCGCTAAATAATATAGGACTTGTATATCAGTATATGGGCGACTACCAGAACGCATTGAAATACTGCATCCAGTCATTGGAAATAATGAAAAAAACAGTTGGTGAAGATAATCAAGAATATGCCGCCTTGCTCGACAACATCGGCAATATCTACAATTTTATGGGAAAATACGATGAAGCATTGGAATACCATCTTCAGTCATTGGAAATCAGAAAGAATACTATCGGAGAGGAACATCCCGATTACGCAAACACGCTTGGAAACATTGGATCTGTATATGCGAATATAGGTGATAACCAGAATTCATTGAAATACCAGACTATGGCAGCGGAAATTTATCGAAAGACTCTTGGCGACAGTACATCAAACTATGCAAATTCGATAAGAAATATTGGCGTTACATACAACAATATGAAGGAACATAGGAAAGCTATGGAGTATCTTAAGAAGGCAAAGGATATACAGGAGAAAGTGGTTGGCAGAATGCACCCCGACTATGCGGCAACGACAGCGAATTTGGGATATACATATTTCTACTTGGGTGACAACCAGACTGCTTTGAATATGCAAAAAGAGGCATCAGACATACTAAAAAGCAACCTAATAAAGAACTTTTCGTTTATGACCACGCACGAACGCGAAGCATACTGGGAAGCCCAAAAAGGAAAGTTCCAACTCAACATCAACTATTCATATCAGCTACCTGACGACACGCTTGCCAACAAAAATTCATACGATACAGAACTGTTAACCAAAGGTCTTTTGCTTGCCTCGGAAATAAGCATGACAAATATAATAATGGAAAGCGGAAACGAAGCTTTGATTTCGGAGTACGAAAAAATGCAAAACACGCACTTACTACTGAATATGGAACTTGAAAAAAACATTGCAGAGCGATTATACAACTGCGATTCTCTTGAAAACGAAATCCAGCAAATGGAACGGCATATCATGGAAAGTTGCAAGGAATTTGGCGATATAACCCAATTTATAAAAATAGATTGGAAAGATGTTCAGAAATCCCTGAAAGGCAATGATGTCGCTATTGAATTTTCATATTTTGCCGAAGGTGATACGACAAATTTTATAGCGCTAGTACTAACGAAAGGCATGGAAACTCCAGTGTGCGTTCCGCTTTTCAACGATTACGAAATGCAAAAGTTGCTTCGAGGAATAGTTCCTGCAAAGATTAAAACCACTGCAGACGATGAAAATCGTGGCGTTACAACAGTTAGCGCAAAACGGCAGGGCATATACGAATCTACAGCACTTTATGAAATGCTTTGGAAACCTTTGGAAAAATATTTTCCCGAAAATCCTCGAGTTTATTTTGCACCATCGGGAATGTTGCATCAGATTGCCGTGGAATATGCTCCGATTGACAAAGGAAAAACCATTTCAGACAAGTACGAAGTGTACAGGGTTTCATCTACTCGTTTCCTTGCAATGGACTATATGCCACAACCTATGAAAAATGTTGTGCTGTATGGCGGTGTATATTACGACAGCGACACCACTACTATGAAGCGAGAAAGTAGCAAATACGCAGCTAGAGGCTCTGTCTTTGCAAGTCTTGGCTCTGCTCACGATGATTACGACCGCGGTAGTCTCACATATCTGCCAGGAACAAAGACCGAAGTCGATAATATTGCAAGCAAGATGAAAAAAAGTCGTATGAAGACGAAACTTTATGAAGGAACAAAGGCCAACGAGGAATCGTTCAAGGCATTGTCGGGCAGCGACATTTCAGTATTACACATCGCAACGCACGGTTTCTTCCTCCCTACCGATGAAAAAATGTCGGGTGACCAGTCGCTTGTGCAGTCTGGACTTCTACTTTCGGGAGCAAACTACGCATGGCAAAACCAACCTTTGCCCGATGGCATTGAGGACGGCATTCTGACCGCCAAGGAAATAAGTTTTATGGACTTGCGCAAGACCGACTTGGTGGTTCTTTCCGCCTGTCAAACTGCCCTTGGCGAAATCACTGGCGAAGGCGTTTTCGGTCTACAGCGCGGCTTCAAGAAGGCTGGCGCGCGTACCATCATTATGAGCCTCTGGCCTGTAGATGACAACGCCACCTTGCTAATGATGACAGAATTCTACACCAACCTTACCAAAGGAATGACAAAGCGCGAGGCCTTCCTTGCTGCACAAAACAAGGTAAAGACAACAGCAGGCTTCGAGAACCCAAGGTATTGGGCAGCATTCATAATGCTTGACGGAAACGAATAGGAGAATAATGTTTTATAAGTTTATGTGTTTAAGATGGTTTGAACGTTGAAACTAACAACATCAAACAATATGAAACATTTTCAAACAATTTCAAACAATTTCAAACAACCATAACAACATCAAACTCTGAAACTTTCAAACGGCGAAGCCATAGAACGGCGAAGCCCTCAACAAAGTTAAACCCAGAAACTTTCAAACGGCGAAGCCATTCAAACGGCGAAGCCTCAGAAAACATTCTTTTTTCCCTTGCCATGTAAAATGTTAATTATAATTTCGCGACATAAATTTCATTGAGATGAAAATAGTTAGAACTGTTGATGAACTTACCGCCTTAAGAAACGACAACTCGTTCAAAGGCAAGAGATTAGGTTTTGTTCCTACAATGGGAGCATTGCACGAGGGACACGCATCGCTTATACGTAGAAGCGTAGCCGAAAACGACTGCACGGTGGTTTCGGTATTCGTAAACCCACGTCAATTCAACGACCCGAACGACTACAAGAACTACCCCATAACCACCGATGCCGACATTGCATTGCTCGAAAGCGTAAAATGTGACATACTCTATCTTCCCACCGCCGACGACATCTACAACGGTTACGACGGCTGCAAGATGGATTTTCACGGACTCGACAGAATGTACGAAGGAGAATTCCGTCCCGGTCATTTTCAGGGGGTTGTTGACATTGTGTACAGACTTTTCGACCTTGTAAAGCCCGACTTCGCCTATTTCGGAGAAAAGGATTTCCAGCAGGTTGCAATAATAAAACTTATGGTAAAGCAGAAAAACCTGCCTCTTACAATAGTTCCCTGCCCCATCGTCCGCGAAGAAAGCGGTCTGGCAAAAAGTTCAAGGAACAAACTTCTGACAGCAGAACAACTTGAAGTAGCTCCTCAAATCTACAGGATAATAACCGAAACTTGTGCTGAAATTCCAGAATCACAAACTCCCGGCGCTCTCATCGAGACACTGAAGTCAAAAATCGACAGCGTAAAATTCATGAAGATGGAATATGCAGCATTCTGTAACTCCGAAAACCTTGAACTTCTAAGCAAATTCGACAGGAAAATCACCACAAGGCTCTGTATTGCAGTTTGGTGCGGAAACATCAGATTAATTGATAATATTAATTGTGACATTAAATAATTGCTTAAATTTGCACCCGTTTTTTTACGACATCTGAAATGAATATAGAAGTAGTAAAATCTAAAATTCACAAGGTCACCGTCACCGAGGCTAACCTTCAGTATGTTGGAAGCATAACTATTGACGAGGACTTGATGGACGCTGCAAATATCATCGAGAACGAAAAGGTGCAGGTTGTAAATGTAAACAACGGCGAACGCCTTGAGACATACGTCATAAAGGGCAAGCGTGGCACTGGTGTAATTTGCCTCAACGGACCAGCCGCCCGCAAGGCTCAAGTTGGCGACATAGTGATTATTATTTCCTACGCCTCAATGGATTTCGAGGAAGCAAAGAAATTCAAGCCATCATTCGTATTCCCCGACACTAGGACAAACAAAATAGTTTAATGTCCACCCTACTGTCAATAAAATCAAAAATTGTCGATTTTTCAGAAACAAGGAATCTTGTTTCCAAATGGAAATCGGAAGGCAAGAGTGTGGTTTTTACAAACGGCTGCTTCGATGTGCTTCACTATGGTCACGTATCTTATCTTGCCGAAGCCAGCGACCTTGGCAACAAGATGATTATTGGACTTAACTCCGATGCCTCGGTAAGACGACTGAAAGGCGAAACACGCCCAATAAACGGACAAATGGAAAGGGCAACCCTGTTAGCAGCACTTAGTTTTGTCGATGCTGTTGTTGTTTTTGATGAAGACACACCAGAAAATCTAATCAAAGAAGTGCGTCCGGATTATCTTGTCAAAGGTGGCGACTACACTTTTGATACTATTGTAGGTGCAAAATTCGTAAGTTCGTATGGTGGAAATGTTATTACAATACCTCTTGTTGAAAACTTTTCTTCGACATCTATAATAAAAAGATTGTGATTAAAAAAATATGTATTATATTTGCGACCAAATTTTTAAGTAAAAGACAGATGAAGAATAAAATATCATTGTTTATACTTTTGATAGGATTAACGTTAGTACTGATGCCTAGTTGCAAGAAAGTTGCAGATGAAATTGTTGGCACATGGGATGTGATGACCTTTGACACAAGACCAGAAGGCTCAATACAAATTACCTTTGATGGAAATTCAACTGCTATTAGAATATTAAATCCCGATTCTGGAAGCATGAAAGTTGATAGTTGCACCTACGAGGTCATTCAGAAAGGAGCAAAAAAACGCATTATCTTTAGGGATAGCAAAATGCTTCCTGGTTGCGATGCTTTGAATGGAATATACCGAGTTGACAAAGTGAAGAACGATGTCATAATGGCCACAAGAATAGAATTCGAAGACGACCCAACAAGAGGTGGTGCATTCTATCGAATGGAATTGAAAAGAAAGAATTAAGCGATTATAAAACTTATTTTGACATAACGACTGCTTTCCAACAGTCGTTATGTTTTTTTAAATGGGACTTATGGCAAAAAACAAAACTATATTCGTCTGCCAGAACTGCGGATTCGTTTCTCCAAAATGGGTTGGAAAATGTCCTAACTGCAACAGCTGGAACTCGTTCATCGAAGAAGTAGAGGAAAAGGAAGACAAGACGGCAAAGGCATATTCGGAAGCAATTGCTGGAAATCCAGTCCCAATCCACGACATAAAGCAGAAGGAACTTCACCGAATCGACATGCCATATACCGAGTTCAACCGTGTACTCGGCGGCGGACTTGTCCCCGGCTCACTTGTACTGCTTGGTGGAGAACCCGGAATCGGAAAATCAACACTCATACTGCAGTCGGCACTTAACATCAACAAGAAAGTCCTTTACATTTCGGGCGAGGAAAGCGAAACTCAAATCAAGCTTCGCGCCGACCGAATCGGCATAAACAATCCTCAATGCCTGATTTACACCGAAATAAACATCGACAAGATTATTGCCACAATCAAGGCGACCGAACCAGAAATTGTTGTCATCGACTCTATACAGACCACAGCATCTACCGACATAACATCATCACCAGGAACGGTTTCGCAAATCAGACTATGTGCGCAAAAACTTCAGGAATACGCAAAACAGTCTGGCGTACCTATAATAATAATAGGACACATCAATAAGGACGGTGACATTGCCGGACCTATGTCGCTCGAGCATATTGTTGATGTCGTAGTGCAATTCGAAGGCGACAACAACCACTTCTACCGTCTGCTTCGCCCGAAGAAAAACCGTTTCGGCTCTACCTACGAAATAGGCGTGTTCGAGATGATGAACTACGGACTGAAGGAAGTCATCGACCCTGGAAAAATACTGCTTTCGGGCGACAACAGCAACCTAAGCGGAATTGCATTCGGAACAGTAAACGAAGGCTCGCGCTCGCTGATGATTGAGATTCAAGCACTTGTAGGAAATTCAGTCTATGGTACACCGCAACGCTCGTCAACAGGCTTCGACAACCGCCGATTTATGATGCTGCTTGCCGTAATCGAAAAGCGTTTAGGCTTGAAACTCAACGCAAAGGATGTCTTCCTGAACATTGCTGGCGGACTGAAAATCAACGACACTGCAGTTGATGTATCAGTAATTGCTGCAGTAATTTCATCCTACATTGACAAGGCTATCCCCGACAACCACTGCTTTATCGGCGAAGTAGGACTTTCGGGACAAATCAAACCGGTTTCGTTCATCGAAAAGCGCGTGGCAGAAGCATCAAGACTTGGATTCTCAACAATTTTCA
>CACWOG010000135.1 GCA_902762455.1 uncultured Bacteroidia bacterium
GGCTTTTTTGTTATCAGTTGCGACTGAATTAGTTGTTGTATTCAGCCAATGTGACACTTAACCATAGTTACGAAGACTGCCTGAAGATACCGAATGTTTTCACACCTAATGCCGATGGCATAAACGACACGTGGGAAATCGGCAACATCGATATGTTCCCCAAGGCTCACATCTACGTATTCAACAGGTGGGGACAGCTTGTTTATGAAAGCGATAGCTACACAGAAAACTGGGATGGTAAGTCTCGTGGTAAAATGCTACCATTTGGAGTCTATATGTACATAATTGATCTTCACAATGGTTCTGAGCCATACGAAGGAACGATAACTATTTTGAATTAATGTTAAGTGAAAAATGGGGAAGAGAAATCTTTCCCATTTTCGTTTGTACGGATTTTTATAGCGAAACGAAAAACGTATAACCTTTAGTTCCCGGCATAAAAGAGGAAATACCGGCAATAATTGACAATGAAAATACTCATTGCACCAATTATAACTTTAGTTGGAGAACATCAACAAAAAAAGCCACCCTTTCGAGTGGCTTTTTTGTTATCAGTTGCGACTGAATTAGTTGTTGTATTCAGCCAAAACTTCCTTTACCTTTTCAGGTTTAATGCAGCAGAAAAATCTTTTGATTTTAATACAAAAGGGACTGCCATTTTTGACAGTCCCTTTCCAATTTTACATGATTAATTTAGTTGTGTCCAGTCTGTAGTAGAATTTGCTATGTCATCGAGAAGTTTTTCAAGAACTTTGAGTTCTTTCGGCGCTCTATGATAGTCCTTTATCTTTTTCTCTTTATCATTGTTTCTGAATAAAATATATGTAGTTGGCAAATCTGTAGCATTGGAAACATATTCATCATTGAAATCAAAGAATTTAGAATCTAAAAATGCTTTTTTAAGATTTGATAGTTCTGTTTGAGTAATATTCTTCTCAAATTTTCCTATTTTCTCAACATTCGCCAATCCATTATACGTTACTCGTCCATTGGAGTATATTTCAATGGTGTATGCCGGACATTTGCCATAACATTTGGTCTTTGTCATTGAAAATACAATTTCGTTGTCAGAGCCAATCTTCTTTGCCGAATTGCATCCAACTATAAAGCCGCATAGTAATGTTATTACCAATATCTGTTTCATCTTATCTTACAATTGATATTTTCTTGAAAGATATAGGTTTTCCATTTTGCGAAACTTTCATTGTATAGTTACCGACTGCAAAGTTAGAAATATCTATTGTAGTTTCGTTTTTCCATTTGCCAGCGATTTTGCCTGTAATATCATACAATTCAAATTTTAAGTTGTCGGCGTTTGTATCAATATTGATAATGCCGTTTGCAGGTACTGGATAAATGTTTACAAATGTATTTACTTTCTCAGTTTCAGCATTAGTTGGTGTCAATTCAGAAACGAATAATGTATAGTCAACAGATTCAAAATCATAATAGCCTAAATCATAATCATACACATCTCTGTCAAATCTAATTACAATAGGAACATAGTAGTCGTAATCGTCATTGTTCTCCATTCTTATAGTTTGTATTTCTGAATCTTCTTCTACTCCAAGAATGTTTATTTCTCCATAAGTTTCATTTACACAAATAAGGTAGAAGGCTAATTCTGCATCTTCATCTTCGGTTTCAAGTTCAATCTCAAAGTTTTCCGTTGAAGTCATCTTAAAGTAGTCTGCACTCATTGGCATAAGTGTATCATTGCCTTCTTCATTGCTCTCTATGAGAATATTGTTCGTCCCATCATATACAAAGTCGTATTCAATAGCCAAATCTGAACCAATTTCATCAAGATAGTCTATATAATCATCTGCTCTTTCGTATGTAAATGGATCAAAAAAGTCTGGAGATTCGGTTATTAAGTAATTGGTTATAACCCAATATGTAAACATACTTTCTAAATAATCGTCGTGATTTTCATATAATTCAAGATTTATGGCATCAAGCGCATAATATGTTACGCAGCGTTTGTAAATATTCTTTATTATTTCTTCACTTGTCTGTTCTGTTAGATATTGAGCAAAAATCCAAGTAGAATACCAATGACCTTCTAATTCTGGATAATCTTCATCGTCATCAAAAAACAACGAAATGTCAGGTCTTTCAAAATGAGTGCTTAGATATTGGAAGTTATCATCATATCCTGGAAATGCGAATTCTTCTGCCCATGTTGCACACATTTCCTTGAACCATGATTCTATGGATGTTGCATATCCGTTTTGTATAGCATGCATATATTCGTGTGCTGCTGTTACGCTTATGCAAGTTTCGTCATCATTTTGAAAACCGTCATAATTGTTTCTCATTACCATATAACTAGTAGCTGCTTCATATTCTGTTTCTGGTGTATTGGGATTATCTCCAATTTCGTCTTCCCACATTACAAATCCATATACACCATCGCCAGCTTCTGCTCCGTGTATATACACATCGTATAATGCATTACCGCCATAATTGCCGTCAGAAGGCGGAACTGCTAAACCAGTTTCATCATGATATAAGATATATACTTCATAAAATATTGTAGCCATAAGTTCAACATAGTCAGGAATATCATTGCCATTCTCATCTGTATCGTCAACGCTTTCGTCTTCTGGCCCATCTGTTGAATAGTGGAATAAAAAGTTTCCGTATGTAACAATCCATTCTGTACCTTCGTATGTAGGTCTTCCTTCATATCGATTAAAAAGTTCCTTTGCTTCTGGCGTCAAATTTTCCCAATTCTTGTGTGCCTTATCTAGTAATGGTGTGAGCCATAGGTGAGAACTGATACTTGCATTAGGTTCAAGGGCTTTTAAACGGCAGGTTTCGTATTCCTGCATTAATTTGTTTGATAAATTAATATTCTGTGAGAACGCAAAAGTTGACACTAATGTTAAAATAAAGAGTAAAAATAACTTATTCATATTAAAAATATAATTACTGTTCCACATATAAGGCTTTTGTGGGATTGCCCGTTTGAAAAGTTTCTGCTCTTTCCGTCAGTTAATGCCGATGGAGCATCCATATTGTTTTGAGTGGCAGTTATGGTCTGCCTTTTATTATGGGGCGGTTTGTACCGTCGTCGGATTATGTAAAGACACAAAAAAAGCGTGGAATTTAATTCTTGCTTAACAACCAAGGGTTTCCACGCCCCGCCAGTACAAACAAGTAAATCCACGCCGATCACTCGGCGTTTAGATAACTTTTCTTATACTGGCTGTTCCGAAATGGAACAATGTGGAAATTTTGGTTGTTAAGAAACAGCTTCTATCCGCTATTTAATATGTCGTTATATTTTTTATCTTCTACATAGTTTCTGTTTTTTTGTGATTACAATTTGCAAAGATAATTAAAAATATTACAGTGCAAACACAAAAAAAGCCACCCTTTCGAGTGGCTTTTTTGTTATCAGTTGCGACTGAATTAGTTGTTGTATTCAGCCAAAACTTCCTTTACCTTTTCAGGAGTCATACGACCGTAGGTCTTGCTTCCGATGCTCATAACTGGAGCCAAACCGCAAGCACCAACGCAACGGAGGCAGTTCAATGAGAACTTTCCGTCTGGAGTTACCTGTCCGACTTCAATCTTGAGTTCGTTCTTCAATGCGTCGAGAACCTTTTCTGCACCTCTTACATAGCAAGCAGTACCAAGGCATACATTGATTGGATGTTCGCCCTTCGGGTTCATAGTGAAGAAGCTGTAGAAGCTAACAACACCGTAAACCTTAGCTACTGGAATATGCAGGCATTCTGCGATGTATTCCTGTACTTCTGCTGGCAAGTATCCGAAATGACCCTGAGTCTTGTGGAGAACATTGATCAATTCTCCCTCTTTGTTACCGAAGGAATCGCAAATGTCCTTGATAACCTTCATATTGCATTCTGACAATTTTATTGTAGCCATAATTATTTACTTTCTTTAAGTTTAACCTTCAATTTCTACCTTAGTTGATCTGTCGATGTAGTGGGTATGCAACTGTTCGTGTGACAGATGTCCGCATGGTTCACCATAGTATTCCTTGTAGATTGCTATGATGTCCGGATTTTCGTGTGACTTACGAATCGGCTTGCCTGCATCTTCTCGGTAAATAGCTTCCATACGCTTGCGTATGATGTCGCTGTTACCGTGGTGGTAAGGCTGACCTGCGCCACCGATACATCCGCCTGGGCATGCCATAACTTCGATGAAGTGGAAGCCTCTTGGGTTGCCGTTGCGAACTTCTTCCATCATTGCGCGTGCATTCGAAAGAGTGTGGCATACAGCTACCTTAACTGGCAATCCGTCGAAATCAACTGTAGCGGTCTTAACGCCGTCCAATCCACGAACTTCTTCGAAGTCGATTCTTGGGAGGGTCTTCTTTGTGTGAACTTCGTAAGCTGTACGGAGAGCTGCCTCCATAACACCACCTGTTGAACCGAAGATAACTGCAGCACCTGTCGATTCGCCGAGCGGGCTGTCGAAGTCTTCTTCTGGAAGCTGGCTGAGGTCGATGTTGAACTGCTTGATGAGGTGTGCAAGTTCGCGGGTCGAAATCGAGAAGTTAACATCAGGATCGCCGTTTACCTTGAATTCATCACGTGCAACTTCGCTCTTCTTTGCCAAGCAAGGCATTACAGAAACTACTACCATGTCTTCGCGCTTAACACCAATCTTCTTTGCGAAGAAGTTCTTAGCTACAGGACCGAACATCTGTTGCGGTGACTTAGCTGTTGAGAGGTTGTCGAGAAGATCCGGGAAGTTCTTTTCCATGAAAGTGATCCATGCCGGGCAGCAAGAAGTGAACTGAGGCATTGCAACCTTTTCACCGTTGAGAACCTTAGCAACCCTGTGGAGAAGTTCAGTACCTTCTTCCATGATGGTGAGGTCGGCACTCCAGTCGGTATCGAATACATAGTCGAAACCGATGCGGCGGAGAGCAGCAGCCATCTTGCCGGTAACGATAGTACCAGGTTCCATACCGAATTCTTCGCCGAGAGCAACACGAACTGCAGGAGCTGTTTGAACAACAACTGTCTTAGTCGGGTCGGCAAGAGCCTTCATTACATCGCTTACATTGTCAACCAATGTCAAAGCGCCAACTGGGCATACCTGAACGCACTGACCGCAGTTTACGCACGAAGTTTCGCCGAGGTCGCTTTCGAATGCTGGTGATACAACTGCCGGGAAACCACGGTTGATAGCTGACAAAGCGCCAACGCTCTGAATCTGGTTACACATAGTTTCGCAACGACGGCACATAACGCACTTGTCCATGTCGCGGTAAACCGACTTGGTAGTGTCCTTGCGGTAAGTTGACTGTTCGCCCTTGAACGGGATTTCGCGGATGCCAAGCTTTGTTGCCAATGCCTGGAGTTCGCAGTCGCCCGACTTAGCGCACTGCAAGCAGTCATTCGGGTGGTCGGAGAGGATAAGTTCAACGACGGTCTTGCGAGCGTTGATAACGCGTGCATTGTGAGTGTGAACAACCATTCCTTCCATGCATTCGGTAACGCATGCTGGAGCAAGGTTTCTTCTTCCTTCAACTTCTACGACGCAAACACGGCATCCACCCGGTTTGTTTTCAAAATTCATTCCTGCAAGTTCAAAGTAGCACAATGTAGGAATATCGATGCCATTCTGACGAGCTGCCTTCAATATGGTGGTTCCAGCTTCGACTTCAATCGGCCTATTATCTATTGTTAATTTTACCATTTCTAAATTGTTTTTACGGTTTGAATCTTAATTACTTAACTGATATAGCACCAAACTTACACTTTTCGATGCAGGTACCACACTTAATACACTTTTCTTGATCGATTGCCATTGAAGCCAACTTGTGACCATTTGCAATGTAATCGGTTCTTGTGATTGCGCTTACTGGACAAGCCTTAGCACATGCTCCGCAACCGATACAAGCTTCCTTGTCGATGATGTACTTCTTGAGAGCCTTGCACTGACCAGCGCGGCACTTCTTTTCGGTAACGTGCTCTACATATTCGTCCCAGAAGTTGTTCAATGTCGACAATACTGGGTTTGGTGATGTCTGACCTAAACCGCACAAAGCAGAATCCCTGATAA
>CACWOG010000136.1 GCA_902762455.1 uncultured Bacteroidia bacterium
TTCCGCACCACCGAAAGGTCGTTCCTATCATTGAAATTATGGTGGCAGAACTACGACCGAGGCGTTCCGGGACTTACGACCAACGAAAGCGGTCTGCTCAACAACAAGAACCGTCAGGATGGCAACAGCTTTGTGTCGTCGCTGTCGTACAGGCTTTACACAGACAAGTCCAAACTCGATATTTCTGTCGGCGACAATTATCAGTTGCAGAATTACCTTTCGCAAAGTTACATTAGCGGAGTGGGGTTCTACAAGATTGTCAACTCCGACACAAAGGCCAATTCGCTATATACCACAGCAAATTACTCGTATGCGTTCAACGACAGACTTGAAATCTCGGCTCGGCTGAAGTACAATTTCCACACTGTAGCTTCGTTCGATTCCATTACACGCAACGGCTACGACACTGTCCGTCACGACTATGGTGCGCTGGTTTCGCTGTTTGGCGAGCCTTTCAAGCGCTTCCGCTGCGGCGTTACATTGAGGCAGGAATTTTACGACAAGAGCGTTTGCCCGTTTTTGCCGTCGCTTTTCCTTGAATACAATTTCCGCCATCGCTGGTTTGTAAGGTCATCGCTGTCGAAGAACTATTCGGTGCCTACACTTAACGATTTGTTTTATGTGCCAGGCGGAAATCCCGACCTTGTCCCCGAAACGGCATACGTAGCCGACATTTCGTTCGGAAAGAAATACAACAGTCTGAACGGCAAATTCTCGATTTCAGCGGAGGCTGGCGCAAACTACAGCCATGTGAAAAACTGGATAATGTGGTGTCCGACAAACCGTGGATACTGGCAGCCGATAAACCTCGAAAAGGTTGTCGCCTACGGTGCAGATGCAAAATTGAACACATCGTTTGAATTTCACGATTCGTGCCAGATTTCGCTTACTGCAAACTATGCCTACACGCATTCGACAAACCTTTCGACACCGCGTAGCGAAAACGATATGTCCATTGGCAAGCAGTTGGCTTACATTCCGTTGCATTCGGCAAATGTTTTCGGACGGATTTCGGCATACGGATTCTATTTCTTCTACCAGTGGAATTATTTCAGCGAAAGGTTTACCACATCGGCGGAGGAAACAGGTGTTTTGGTTTCGATTTACCCATATTTTATGAGCGATATCGGTCTGGGCAAGGAATTCGTGATTTCTGACTTTGCCATCGATTTGAATTTCAAGATAAACAATTTGTTCAACGAATCTTATCGTTCGGTATTGTGGCAACCGATGCCAAGAATTAATTTTGCATTTCAGATTAGCGTTAGTTATAGATGATGATGTTTTGGAAAAATATAAAATTGAACATTTGTAGCGACGCGGCACGCCATGTCGCCACAAATTATTCATTATCCATTGTCCATTATCCATTGTCCATTATCCATTATCAATTGTCAATTGTCAATTGTCCATTATTAATCATCATCTTCCTCATTTTCTTCTCTTCCTGCATGAAGGACGACCTTGCCCCCATAACCCAGTTCAACACATCACACGACGGCGTTTTGATTCCATGCGAGGGCAATTTCATGTACGGAAACGCTTCGCTGGCGTACTACGACAAGAATGCTAAAACCGTTGAAAATCAAGTTTTTTATCGAGCAAACGGCATTCCAATCGGTGATGTTCTGCAGAGCGTTACAATTATCGATTCGCTGGCATATCTGGTGGTAAACAACAGTGGCAAAATTTATGTGGTTAACAAAAATACATTCCAGTATGTCAACAAGATAACCGAGCTTGTATCACCGCGATACATACGGTTCATTACACCATCTAAGGCGTATGTTTCCGATATGTACGCCAAGAATATTTATGTGGTGAATCCGCAAACCTGCATGGTTGACAATGCAATCGACATTGACGAGGGCTCTGGCAATTTCTACCGGCATTCGTCGGAGCAGATGATTGTGTATGATACGCTTGTGTTTGTAAATAGCTGGTCGTACGATGATAAGGTGCTGGTTATAAATGCAAAGACCGATGAACTTGTTTCGAAAATTGAGGTTTTAAAGCAGCCGCATCGTATGGTTATCGACCGTAATGGCAAGATTTGGGTTCTCTGCGATGGCGGATATGCTGGCTCTGAATACAGCGGAGTTCCAGGACTTGTGAAGATTGACGCAAAAACGCAGACTGTGGAACGCACTTTCGAGTTCACGACTGGCGATTTTCCCTCCGAAATCACCATCAATGGCACTGGCGACACAATTTATTACTGCAACAACCACATTTATCGTTTTCAGGTTGATTCTGATGACATTACGGGCAATGTTTTCTTTGAGAATCCAGGCGGAAGGCTATATTATGGACTTGGTGTTGACCCTGTAAATTCGGAAGTCTATGTTGCCGATGCTATTGACTATATGCAGTCGGGCGTGGTTTACAGACTGAGTGCCGCAGGTGAGCAAATCGACAAATTTACGGTGGGCATAATCCCTAATGGGTTCTGTTTCAAATAGCGACACACTATCTCGCATAGATAATTGTTCATTGTCAATTGTCAATTATAAATTATCCATTAAAATGCATTATCTTTGGCAAAAATATTTGCTATGAGAAGAATTTTATTAATATCCGTTTTGATAACGATGTGTTCGTTTTGCCATGCGCAGAATGCCAATGTGCAGGCAAAAATTGCCGAAATTCGCAAGATGTACAACAACGAGATGGAATGGATTAATACAATGCTTGGCGATGAAACTATTCCCGATGATTATATTACGTCAAAGGTTCGGCACAACATTGCGGGAACAGGGCAAGCGGAGGAAACCATAGAATTCTTTTTCAATGATGATTTCGATGAAGAGCTAGGCAAATATGTATCGTCTTTGGATTTTGTGCGCAAGACGAGTGTATATACCATAGCAGAACGTAAGTCATACGAAGAGTTTTTGTATGACGATGCTGGATTTCCAGCCTTCTATTACACAAGTTTCACAACTTATCTAGAAGATGGAGACCATTATGCAGAAAAATATGTTGAAATTCGTGCATACTACGACAAGGGTGTGCTGTTTCATACCATTTGCAAGTTGGGCAATGACAACTCATCGTTGGTGGAAGTACCACTTACAGAGGAACTTGAAAATCAGCTTTTCTTCGGATTTTTACAATTTGGAAAGTTGAAAGACGCATTGGAAGGAATGCTCAATTGATGCTAAAATTCAATCGAATTTGCCACTTTCCTGAACATTTCCAGACATTTCGCTTCGTCGCCGTACGAAATGCCAGTGAGGACAAAATATCTGTCCTTGTCGAACAGCACAAGCTGGTAGATGAATTCAGTTTTCAGGAATTTGCTTACACCGCTGGCATAAATTTCGTAACCCGATAGTTTTCTGGTGCTGTATTTTTGTGGTGTTAGGTCGCTTTTTTCGTCCCAAGTGAGCGGATAAAGGCCTATTCTGTGCGAACAGATGTCCTTTTTCTGTGCTTCGGTTAACTGTATTCCGCTGTGTGCTTCGTGGATGGTGAGCGAAGTCATGTCGTCGGTTTTAGAGGGCAGGTTGCCGTCGTCGGTAAAAGTGCGGGTGTCACCCATGGGAGGACATTCGATTAGACCGGTTCCTTCAAGGTTTACCTTGTACGAGAACGATTCGCCTATTGGCTTTGTTTCCATCTTCGGGTCAAAAATTACGCTCAGCAACGAGTTGGTAATTTCGATGTTCATGTTGTTCTGTATTGGCTTGGGCGTTGAACCCATAATGAGGAACGCTTCGGTGCAGTTGCCGATAATGAGTATCGAGACGGCAAATTCCTTGTCGTTGATGAACTGGTCGCCATCAATCATCATTGCTTCGAAGCCGTTGATTTTGAAAAAAGTTTCCTTCATTACCACAATTCCCGCCTGAAACATCGATTTCTTATCGAAAGTGTAGAAGTTGCGGTTTACGTCGCCATCGAGCGGCTGGACGGAAATATAGCTTTCGGCAAGCATATTTTCGTAGGTGGTGGCATTTCGGCGAGTGAAAGTTTTTGGAAGTTTCAGCCTTAGTTTTGTTGTTTCGATGGTGGTGTAGTCGTCCGAATCGACATTTGTAATTTCTATTGCCTTGGAGTTAATTCCTTGACATACAGCGATTACGCTTGCAATAATTAGTAATATGACGACAAAAATACGTTTCATTGTCAGAAAAAATTTCCCAAATATAAATATTTTGTGTTACTTCGTGAAAAATTTTATTGCGATGAAATTTCATTTTGCAAGATTGCCGATAGTGCTGCTATTCGTATTGCTAGGCTTGAAGTCGTTTGCGTTCGACTTCGACCGCGATACCGTCAGTTGCGTTGACCGTGTGTACGAAAAGAGCCTGAAAACAGTTCGCCTGCATCTGCACGATTGGGAAGTTTCGTCCCCTGTGATGGAACTTTACGGCGAGGTAGGACTCGAATTTTCGTTTGATCAGGTGGAGTCGCAGCCGCAGGACTATTATTACACCGTGATGCATTGCACCTACGACTGGAAACCCTCGAATTTGATGTTTGTAGATTATGCCGATGGTTTTGAGGAAAATGAAATTCGCAACTACGAGGAATCGCAGAGCACCTACGTGCAGTACACGCATTTTTCGCTCAACCTTCCAAACGATGATTTGCAACTGAAACTCTCTGGAAATTACTTGCTTATAGTTTTCGTTAAGGAGTCTGAGGAACGGATTGTCTGCACTAAAAGATTTATGGTTTACGAGAACATTGTTGAGGTTGAGGGACGCGTAAATTCCAATGTGTTCGGCGAGTTCAAGAAGGAATTCCAGAAGGTTGACTTTGTAATTAAACCGAAAAAGTATCCCATCTACAATCCGCTTGACGAACTGAAGGTTACGCTTGTGCAGAACAATCAGTGGGACGAGGCCTACACCGAGATGAAACCGTCGTTTGTTAGCGGAGATGCCATAACTTTCGACTGGGAGGGCAAGTATCTGTTCAATGCTGGCAACGAGTATAGGTACTTCAATTTCAATAACTTGGAGCTAAATTCCGAGTACGTTGAAAACATTGAGTATCACAAGCCGTACTATTATATCGACCTTGTTGCGGGCAAGACAAAGTATTTCGAGCCTTATGCAAGCGCCGAGGACATAAATGGTGGCTATGTTATAAAGACCAACCGTCGCAATAACAACAATTTCCCCGAAATTCAGTCGGAGTATGCCATTGTGCATTTCCGCCTGAACAATCCGTCAATGCTCGGCAATGCCAGTGTATATCTTTATGGCGAACTGACAAATTATGAAATTTTGCCTCAGTACAAGATGAAATACAATATGGAGGCGCATTGCTACGAGCTGCTTATGTTCCTGAAGCAGGGATATTACAATTATAGGTATGTAGTTGTTTCGGAAGGCGAGGGTGCGGCTATGGACAGGAATTTCTTCGAGGGTAGCCATCGTCAGACTGAAAACGATTACCAGTTGTTTGTGTATCACCGCAATCCGAGCGAATCGTACGACAGATTGATAAATTACACGAAATTCAATAGCAGGTAGAACTTTTTTTTGCGGATACAAAAAAAAGTTCTACCTTTGCAACCGCAAAATGCCCAAGTGGCGGAATTGGTAGACGCGCTGGTTTCAGGGACCAGTGTTCGCAAGGACGTGCAGGTTCGAGCCCTGTCTCGGGCACAGAAAGACGAAATTTTCGTCTTTTTTTTGTTTTAAACCGATTGTGTCACAAAAAATTCTTATTTTTGTAATTTATTTTAAATGCTATGCGTAGATTAATAGCTGTATTGTTGGTCGTTATCTTGTCGGTCGCAACGTTCGAATCGTGCGGAAGATACGAGAATGGACCTGAAATTTCACTTCGGTCGGCAAAATCGAGAATAGTCGGGGAGTGGCATCTCGCCGATTTGCTGGTTAACGACAAGCGCGAGCAGACATTGTTCGACATGGAATCGTCATCGGAATTGACTTTTAATGACGATGGTACATATTTATATAATAAGGTTCAGTCTGTGAAATTCCCACAGGAACTAGTTGGTGAATGGTCGTTTGGCGAGGACAAGACCGAATTGCTGTTGATTCAGCGCGACAGCATCAATGGTGATAGGATACGACGACCTTATCGAACGCCATTTTGAAAAGAAACAGGAATAAAAGTATTGATATGAAAAGATATATTTGTTTAATCGGGATTGTTGCACTTGTGATGTGCATGATGTTTTCTTCTTGCAAGAAGTACGAGGAGGATTATGGACTAATGATGAAGACCCCAAAAGGACGTCTTGTTGGTACGTGGAAGATTACCCAGGTGGACTTTGATACTACGTCAATTAAGTTTTCCGATTTCGCAATGTTCGGCGAACTGCTGATGACATTCGAGAAGGACGAAACCGGTTATATAAAGTTCAATGACAAAGGTTTAGGCGATATATTGTCGGATACCGACTGGGAAGAACTTATGGGCGAATTGCAGGATTCTACCGCAAATGCAGACAGTGTATCAGGAGGACTTGACGATGTTGATTTCTCAGCGCTGCTCTCGTCGCAAATCGGATTCAAATGGGCTTTCGATGACAAGAAGGA
>CACWOG010000137.1:0-6024 GCA_902762455.1 uncultured Bacteroidia bacterium
CAATACTGCGGTATTCTTGTCGCCCACAGCGACAATTGCCGCGCCAGTGAGCGTAGCCATATCGATTACCAGTTCGGGATTGTACTTCTTTGCATACGAAAGCGCATCGGCAAGAATCAGACGGCCTTCGGCATCGGTGTTGGCAATTTCAACAGTTGTGCCGTCGTACATAGTAATAATGTCCTCGGGAACGTATGCTGTTGCTCCTATCCTATTTTCTGTTGCAGGAACAAGTCCGTAAACTTTCACAGGAACCTTCGCCATAGCCAACGCAGCGATAGTGCCTACAACAGCAGCACCACCAGACTTGTCGCTCTTCATCGTATCCATCGAACTCGACGGTTTCAGGTCGTAGCCTCCAGTATCAAACACAAGTCCCTTTCCAACAAGGATATACGGATGTTCATTTATTGCATTTTCAGGTTCCCATTTCAGTATGCTGAATGTCGGAGGCTCAACGCTTCCACGGTTTACGGCAAGAAGTCCGCCCATCTTCAGGCTTTCAATCTGCTTTTTGTCAAGAATTTCAGTCTTGAATCCGCATGACTTGCCAACTTCTTCTATGGTTTCGGCTAACTTCTTGGCTGTCATATACGACAAAGGCTCGTTCACAATGTCGCGTGCAATGAAAACGCCCTTCACCAAACTGTTTAGACGGGCAACTTCCTTTTCGCAAACATCACCGCAAACCTTTACCTCCACCAACGAAACTTTCTTCTTTTCGGACAGATACTTGTTGAAGCGGTAATTTGCAAGTTCCACACCCTCGGCAAAGACAAGCGCCATATCGGCTCCAGACAAATCTACAATAGCGAGCGACTTGCAATCAAGAGCATTCAGAGAATCGGCAATCTTGCAACCTTCATTGCGCACAAGTTCGCGCTGTTCGTCTATTGTCTTACCCTTCTTAAGTTTTACAAAGAAACGAAGGCTGTCGTATAGATTTACCGACGCAAAAGTCTTTGTTTCAAGTGTTTCGTGAACGTATTTCTTTTCCTTATCACCGAGTTCCACCGATGCCAACGCATCAACATCCGAAATTATGTAAGCGACATTCTCATTAATGTCATATTTTTCAACCTTATATATCATAGCAATCTAATTTAGTCAACATATTCCTTTTTTCTCACTATCACAACAAAATCATTATCAGCATAATAGCCATAGTCGTAGCAATAGCAGTACATTTTGTCAGTCTTTGTTTTGTAGATGTTTGTCATATAGTCGAACTTGAAGCCTTCCTTAACCAGCTTTTCCTTCAGCACCGAATGCCTTTCATTGTCGGGCTTGTCAATTTTCTGGTACATATCGGCCAGTATCTGGCGATTTTTCTTCAGCAGGCGGTTAGTCTTGTATGTGAGGCTGTTATCTTCCTGCTTCAACTGGTTGTTGTATGTGTTTCGGCATTGGTCGCAACAGAATTTCTTGTCGGCACGACCGTCAAATTCAGTATGGCAAACTGGACAAATTCTCTTCATATCCTTTTTTCGTTAAGCAGTCGCAAATTTAAACATTTTTTGTGACACATAGAATCAATTCTTACAGATTCTTTTCTCTTTTGACAGACTTAATTTCGGCAAACAAAACCGATTTGGGCAAAACGACAGTCTCAAATTTTGTTATTTCTGCAACATAAAACAAACGGATATGTATAACTGATTAGCGTAACGAGTCAGGAAGCATTCTCGGGAACAATCGGCAATACGCTGTGGGTGGACAATATTAAGTTGGAATACTAATGTAGAGTCGTTGCGAGCAACGACTTATGTTAAATTGCGAGCAACAACAAACGACATTTTTTTGAATTTCATAAAATACCCATTAATAATTCTATAACAAACAAGCGGCATAATGGCATAATGTTTGGGGCAATTCAACACGATAATATATGTGTAACCAGATAAAATTATGTCCTATGAAAAAGATATTATTCTTCTGTATTGTGTTGATGGTCAGTGCAAGTATGCAGGCGCAATATGTAGTTTCTGACAAGTATGACCTATGGTTCGAAGATACTGACCACGAAATGACAACCCGCAAATCTGTTCAATGTACCGACAATTACCAAGATTTATGGAATGGATGCACCGTGCGTCTCTCTGGCAGAACGGTGTATATATACAGAGGTGGCAGTTCCATACTCTATGGCGATGAGATTAACCTGCTTTACAATGGCTATTATCGCGTTAAGCGCAACAGTACTTGGTATCTTGCCGCCCCCGATGGAGATCTCGTCGATGGTATTTACGGCAAGCAGATATTGTATTATCCATGGGGATATGTAACGGTGCTACGCAGTTCCGGATATTATGATGTGTACCACTGTAGTGGCAGAAAGGTGGATTTCTATTCCTATGAATCGCCCTATATCTTCTGGAACGGCTGCTGGCTCATAAAACAAGGCAGGTACTGGTACGCTTGCGATAAGGATGGACGCAAGATAGATGGCGTATATGGCGACCAAGTAACTCTGCTCAACGATGGCCGTTGGAAATGCGTTCAAGGTTCATACATAAGCTATAAGGACGCAAACTAGTTGACATTCCTGACATAATCTTGTTTCACACAATATTGTTCTGACGTATTTGCAATCTGCTAGCTCCAATCACTCCATCTCCAAGCACCACTTCCATATTGGCACTACATAAATCTTACAGCCATCTTCTTCGATTATGCCTTCTTCATCGTTGGTAATTATAAACATTTTATTCTGAGGAATATACTTATTCAAACTTACCAACGCCTTGACTTCTCGCTTGTATGTAACATCATCCTTTATGCTATACGAAACCTGAAACGAAAATTTCTGTTCAGGCAAATAAAAGTCAACCTCGACATTGGTGCTGAAATACATAAGTTCGCCAGGATACTTTTTCCGCAAAATTACAGCTACTAAATTTTCCATAAGCAAGGCTGTTGCATCGTTAACGAATAGAGTTATAAAGCCGTTATCAGCAAAATAATATTTTCTTACTGACACTTTATCTTGCAACTTGGCAGCAAAATTTTCTACCGGAAATACCAAAAACGAGTCTATCAAATACTGGCAATATTCTGCAACAGTATCTGGTTTTACCTTATAACTGGAAGCAGAAACCACCGAAGCCATACGGTTGTATGTTGCCGGCTGCATTACGCTTTCCGCCATCTTGCGAATCAAAATCTTGAGAGCCTTGCTATTGCGCACCGAATGACGCAACACCAAATCACTGAAATATATTTTGTTGAAAAGACTGCTGAGCCATTCGCGCTTAAAAATATCGTCCTTACCTATCACTTCTGGCAGTCCACCAGAAATGAAATAAGGATTGAAATTTCTAACAAGCTGTGTAGAGGGAGTATGTTGCCAATTTTTAGGAACTTTTACATCCTTGATTTTCAAATATTCGCAAAACGAGAACGGAAAAACCTCGGTGACATAATACCTTCCTCCGAGAGTAGTTGCAATTTCGTTGCTAAGCATTTTTGCATTGCTACCAGTAATAAACACCTGATAACCAGTATCGGCTAGACGACGCGCGAATTTCTCCCAATGCTCCACAAGCTGGATTTCATCAAGGAAAAAAATGGGCTTAGTTTCATATATTTCTTCGTATGCCAATTTTATTGTATCCAAATCGTTGACATTCAATTCACCAATACGGTCATCCTCAAAGTTGAAAAAAAGAATCTCCTCAATACTATGCCCCGATTTCAACATCGTGTGAATGCTTTGGTAAAGCAAATATGATTTGCCAGACCTACGCAGTCCTACAAAAACATTATTGCCTTTGTAATCGACCTTAATATCGCGTTCAATGAATTTAACTCCATTAACAAATTCTTGATATTCAACGACTAATCTTTTGACCAATTCTTTTTCCATAATAATATATACATCTAAATTCGCCACAAAAATACAAATAGTTTCTGATATAAAAGAAATTTTATGCAAAAATATTTCCAACATAAAAGATATTTCTATGTAATAAGTTTCCGATATAAAAGAAACTTTTATAATAATTATTCCCGATATAAAGGAAATTATTACATATTTTCCTCTGCAATATTTTCTCGCATCCAATCAAAAAAAGATGTAATTTAGCGGTCTAAAATTGAAGGCATGTCAATAGAAGTACGAAACATAACAAAGGTTTTCGGAGAGCAGAAAGCTCTCGACAATGTAAGTTTTGACATAAACAATGGCGAGATTGTTGGTTTTCTTGGTCCCAACGGCGCCGGCAAGTCAACGCTGATGAAGATAATTACAGGCTACATTCCAGCCACCGAAGGCGATGTTTTCATCAATGGAAAGAATATCCTCGAAAACCCGATTGAAATTCGCAAGAAACTCGGCTACCTGCCAGAGCAGAATCCTCTTTACTTTGACATGTATATCGTTGAGTACCTTGAGTTTGTTGCGGGAATATATGGCATAAAGAACAAAAAGGCAAGAATTGATGAAGTTGTGGAACTCACTGGACTTTCTCCCGAAATAAACAAGAAAATCGGAACCTTGTCGAAAGGCTACAAGCAGCGTGTAGGTCTTGCACAAGCCATAATCCACGACCCCGAAGTGCTTATCCTCGACGAGCCGACATCGGGTCTCGACCCCAACCAGATTATCGAAATCAGAAACCTAATCAAGAACCTCGGCAAGGAAAAGACCGTCATACTATCAACCCACATCATGCAGGAAGTGGAAGCCATCTGCGACCGCATCTTACTGATAAAGAAAGGGGTACTGCTTGCCAACGACAAAGCAGAAGATTTCGGTCACCTTGGCGACGAATCGCGCTCCACCCTGCTTGTCGAACTCGACGGAGAAATTGCGGAAAAGGAATTTTCACAAATCAAAGGTGTCAAAACAGTAAAACGCCAGTCCCCCACCCGATTTGTCATCGAGTACAACCATAGCAACGACATCCGCAAGGAAGTCTTCAACCTCGCTGTGCAGAAAGGTCGTGCCGTGCTGAGCATGCAGGAAAAAGAAAAGAGCATCGAGGAAGTGTTTGCGGAACTGACAAATAAATAATTGTAGTCTCGCAATGCATTGCGAGACTACCACATAAACTCCGCTACCACAGGATAATGGTCATTGGCTATATTAAATTCCAGAACTTTGTGTCTCAGGCATTTGAATAGATTTGAGTGCATTATGTAGTCAATACGAAAATCAACGCCCATAACTGAAAATGTACGCCCACTACCATCTCCGCGTTCCATAAATGTGTCGTGAAGCCTTTCGCCCGATGCAAGGACTTGGAAACAAGCATAACTCAATGGCACATCGTTGAAATCACCGCAAAGCAACACCGGATACGGACAAGTGTCCAAAGTTGCCACAAGCGTATCGACCTGAACAGCCCTATGTGCCGAAGCCTCCGAGAATTTCGAGTACAAGTTCATAGCCTTGTCCTTGTTCTCTCGGTTGAAACCATTGCTCATATCCACATCCGAATTACTTATCATAATAGACTGCAAATGACAATTATAGAGTCTTACCGTATCTTCATTCATAAGAATATCTACATACATAAAGCCATTTGCCGTACTGTCGAACGGATGCGAATATTGGTTTATCACTTTATAGCGCGTAACGACAGCTAAACCTCCTGTCCCATAATTGAAATTATTAAGCCTTACCTTTTGTACTGACTTGGCCTTCAAATTCTTCGACAGTACATCAAGCGTCGGAAAATCGGCTGGCTTGTTTGCCCAATATGCCTCCTGCAAGCACACAATGTCGGGATCTGTAGCGGAGATTGTCTCCAAAACCTTTTCTCTCAACAAATTGGAGTTCTTATCAAGAATACCGAAACACTTCACATTGTACGACATGACACGGAAATCGGCCTTGTCGTCAAGTGACTTGTCACGGAAAGAATATTCATGCGAGACAAACTTAAAGCCTACAAACGCCACAACAGCAATAGGAATGGCAACCTTGAAGTTGACAAACAGCCATACCAGCATCAGCGCGGCAAGCCCGATAAGTACATAACTAAGCATAAACGGACACAAAGCCATCCACTTGACACTTGC
>CACWOG010000137.1:6073-9567 GCA_902762455.1 uncultured Bacteroidia bacterium
TATGCAGAGTATTACCGCCAGCAGGAACAATATCGTAAACACCCATAATATCTTACGCCACATACACTTAATTTTTATTGCTGTTGCTAAACAATTTTTCCTTTTCCTCCTTCGTAAGGCTCGAATACCCCGATTCCTTAACTTTGTCAAGAATTCTGTCTATCTCCTTCTGCTCGCGAGCCTTGCGTCTGTTGTACTCGGCATCGGTTTCGGCACGGTGGCTTCCTCCATTTGCTGTAGTTTTTGGCTCCGACTTGAACAGATTGCCCACCCAAGCAAAAAATCGGGAGAGGAAAATGGTTATGTCGGTGCCCTTTGAATAACAAATGGAAAAAATTGCCCCGATAATGGCACCTCCAAGATGTGCAAAATGTCCGCCTGCATTACCAAAAGGAATGCTCAACAAATCAATAAGCACAAAAACCATTGCCAAGTATTTCAGCTTCACCTGACCGATAAACGCCAAGCGGACAGGCATATTAGGCACAAGCACGGCTATAGCGAACACCACCGCCATTATCGAAGCCGAAGCACCAATCGCAAAAGCCACATTCTTCACTTCTGCAAACACTGGGATAATGTTGTACGCGCCTATGAAAACCAATGCGCCTGCAAGTCCGCCAAGTATATACACGCCAAGCAACTGCCTCTGCGAAAGGTATTCCAGAAAAATCCGTCCGAACCAATAGAACATTATAAGGTTGAACAATATGTGTAAGAAATCAGAGTGTACGAACATATAGGTAACAACCGTCCACGGGCGATGCGCCAGCAAAGAAAAGTTTGACGATACGCCCAGCCATTCCGACACATTAAAAGTCTTTCCAGCAAAGAAAAATCCGAGATTCACAGCAAGAACAAGAACGAACACACTGATATTCAAAAATATAAGTATGCTCAAGTTGTTCCCGTTACGGAAAATGCCCTTGATTTCGTCCCAGATTCCCTGCTTCATCATACCTTCCCTTTCTTACGCCAAATCATCAACAGGATAAAGCCGACCAGCATACCGCCGAAGTGTGCGAAATGAGCAACATTGTCGCCCTGTGCGTTCAGAATGCCAAGCAAAAGTTCAATGACCACGAATGCTATCACCATCCATTTGGCTTTCACTGGAATAGCAAAGTAAATGTACATCTCGACATTGGGGAACATAATTCCGAATGCGAGAAGCAAGCCGTAAATTGCTCCAGATGCGCCAACACAAGGAGTATTAAGCACAAGGTTCAACTTTCCAAGTTCAGGCATCATATAGTTTTTGCCTTGCATAAGTATGTCGGCACCGTTGCGCATAACCTCTTCGATTGCTTCGGGACTCATCGACGACATAAGCACCTGCATTTCAATCTCTTTGACAAGCAGATAGAACAGCGCACCGCCTATTCCCGCAACGAAGTAGTATATGAAGAAACGCTTTGAACCCCAGTACGATTCAAGCACCCTGCCAAACATATAGAGCGAGAACATATTGAAGAACAAATGCCAGAATCCACCGTGCATAAACATGTGAGTCACAAGCTGAACCGGTTTGAACAGCGGACTGCGGAAACTGTACAATGCACAATAAGAATCAAGCACCGGCACAAACATCGCAACGACAAACATCACAATGTTTACAAGAAGCAGATACTTGACTACCGGAGGAATATCCAAAAACCTATTGAACATATCAGTTAAATTTATTTTCAATTTCGGAGATGTCCATTATCTCCATGATTTTTCTGCCGTCGGCGGTATAATTGTGGTTCGAGCACGACATCAAGCGGAAAAACAAGTCTTCCATCTCCTCGTCCTTGAGCGCCACGCCCGACGACATTGCCGCCGACTTTGCCAACGCAATGGCTATCTTGTCGTTAAGAAGCATTTTCACATCGGAAGAACCGTCCGAAAGTTCGTCGAGAAGCTGACGGATAATCGCATTTGCATCCATTTCGGCAAGTTCGGCAGGCACACCGCGAATTTCAAACTTATCGTTTCCGACCATAACAATCTCAAAACCAATGGTATTAAGTTCGGTCATAACCTCTATCAGCAGACCGCGCTCCTCGGGCGACGGCTCGATGACAAGCGGAAAAAGCGACTTCTGCACCACACCGCTACGCGACTCAAGCATACGCATAAAATGCTCGTACATAATGCGTTCGTGTGCCCTACGCTGATTTATGACAATCATTCCCGAATGCGATGAAGTGGAAAGGAGGCGGCCCAATGAATTGCATAGCCTCGGGATTCTGCGGATTCTCGCTTTCGGGCAGTTCAAAATCATCGCGTGTCTTGCCGCCATCGTATATCTGCTCCCAGCCTTTTGGAACATCGCGCTTGTAGCCCGAATCGGTATATTTGAACGGATTGAACTTTGGATTTACGCTTATGACTGGCGGACGGACAACCGTAGTGGATGTAAAATGGGCATCGCGCGTTATGTCCTCCTCGAACGACAAAGTCGGCACGACATTGAACTTCCCAAGCGCCTCCTTCACAGCGGAATTAAGTATCATATAGATAGCCTGCTCGCCCTCGAACTTGATTTCGGTCTTGGTAGGATGAATGTTGATGTCGATTGTTGACGGGTCAACCTCAAGGTAAATGAAGAAGCGAGGATTTTCGCCTTCGGGCAGAAGCTTGTCGTATGCCGATGTCACCGCCTTGCGGAAATACGGATGATACATATAGCGGTTGTTGACGAAGAAGAACTGCTCGGAAGTGTTTTTCTGCGACATTTCGGGCTTTGCCACAAAACCTTTTATGTTAACAATCTGTGTTTCAACACCTATCGGCACAAGGTTCTGGTTCAACTTCTTGCCGAAGACATTTGCAATACGCTGATGAATATTCTCGGACAAAAGCTGATATTTTATTTCATTGTCGAACACCACCTTGAACGCAACCGACGGATTTGTAAGTACAATGCGATGAATTTCATCAATAATATGCTTGTATTCAACCTTATCGGATTTCAGGAATTTGCGCCGTGCCGGAATATTGAAGAAAAGGTTACGCACCTTGAAGTTTGTTCCAACGGCAGCCGCCACTGGTTCCTGCGATTTGACCTTAGAAGCGGCTATGTTTATGCAAGTTCCAAGTTCGTCGTCGGCACGGCGGGTGACTAGTTCAA
Organism: uncultured Bacteroidia bacterium; assembly: GCA_902762455.1. Lineage (GTDB taxonomy): Bacteria > Bacteroidota > Bacteroidia > Bacteroidales > ML635J-15 > Bact-19. The sequence goes on from CACWOG010000137.1 coordinate 9,189, forward strand.
CCTCGGCTACGGCAGCAATGGATGCCAAAGCCTCGCCACGGAAGCCCATAGTTGTTATTGCAAACAGGTCTTCCGCCTTTGAAATCTTTGAGGTAGCGTGTCGCTCGAACGACATTCGCGCATCGGTTGGCGACATGCCAAAGCCATTGTCAACCACCTGAATAAGAGTACGCCCGGCATCCTTTATTATCACATCGATGCTACTTGCGCCTGCATCAAGCGAGTTCTCGACCAGTTCCTTCACCACCGACGACGGTCTCTGCACGACCTCACCTGCAGCAATCTGGTTGGCAACCGAATCCGAGAGTAATTTTATAATATCCGACATAACGGCCAACAATCGGCAAACCTGTAAATGTTGATTTTATATTTCTAAAAG
>CACWOG010000138.1:0-797 GCA_902762455.1 uncultured Bacteroidia bacterium
GCTCGGAATAGGCTTTCTCACAAAGGAATCGGCAATAGTTTTCCTTGCCATAACACCGTTGTCAATCATATTTTTCCGTACCGACATAAAACTTCCGACATTTTCTGGCGTAGGCAAGAAAATCGCAACATACTTTAAAAGAAACATTTTCCTGACGACATTCGGATGCTTGGTTTTGGTATTGCTAACGGCAAGAATGATAGTCAACTGGAATTTTGATTTTATGCCCATATTTCTAAAAGGAGCAGTAATCAGACCTATTTATTTTGTATTCCTGATTTCATACATCATTGTAGCAATCAGGCGGTATGGCAAAGCATTCTTGAGCAAACGAAACATAATTATTTGGTCGGCAATATTGGTTCTGACGATATTATGGAGTTATTGGGCATTAATCGGTGCGACAATACTGCTACTTGTCTCTCTATCAGAGAACAATGAAATAGCCATAACACCAAACTTGAAAATCAACAAATCGTGGCAAAAGATTAAAGTCATTCTTCCTTTTGCACTGATACTTATAATTGCCACAGTCACAATCGCCATAGCGCACTACCTCCCCGAATCAATGTTGCCGAAAAGCAATGCAGTGATGTCGAAATGGCAGAACCCGATTTTTGCAGAAGAATCGGCAGGAAACCGCTTCGCAATCGCAATGTACAGCCTCATTTTCTACCTGAAACTGCTGTTTGTACCTCATCCTTTGCGCTACTACTACGGCTACCGCATTATACCTGATGTCGGACTAGAAAATCCAATAGTAATCTTGTCAATCGTTGTGTATATTGCACTTATAG
>CACWOG010000138.1:861-6820 GCA_902762455.1 uncultured Bacteroidia bacterium
GTCATAGCGATATGGCTGTTCAACAGGCGCAACATCATATCTTACGGAATACTTTTCTACCTGATTGGCATATTTCCGTTCTCAAACCTTTTCTTCCCGTTCACCGGAATTATTGGAGAACGAATGCTTTTTGGTCCGAGCATAGGCTTTGCCCTTGCAATTGGTTACATCATCATATTGATATTTAAGGCTACCAACGAAACAAACAGGCAGAAGGCTTTCGCCATATACGCACTCGTAGCAATGCTTGTCCTTCCAAGTGTCTTTGCAACTACACATCGCAACGCCGCGTGGAAAGACCGCGAGACTCTTTTCTGGTACGACATGAAATACCTTGAGGAAAGTGCGAAGGCTAATGTCATTTATGCCAACCTGCTGAGTAGGAAAGTTTACGACAATCCTGCCCGAATGGGTACGGAAAAATCTATGCGCGACATCAAGGACGCAGAGAAGATGTACCGTCTGGCTCTCGACATTGATTCCACCTACGCAAACGCCTGGTATAACCTTGCCTACTTACGCCAGATTGTCTATCAGGACTACGACAATTCTGAGCAGATGTTCAAAAAGGCTCTGGGATATGATTCAACACTCAACAATTCATACTATTTCCTTGGTATGGCGGAAGTTATGAAAGGCAAGTACTCCGAAGCCATTGAAAACCTTGAAAAATATTCGCAAGCAGAAACATACGACGAAAAGTTCTACGACCTCACATATTTTTTCATTGGCAAGTCGTACTTTGAACTGGGCGACAACACCAAAGCCGCTGAATATTACCGACTTTGCATTGACAGCCTGCGTGATGAGAATTTCCAGCATACGGTTCCTGAATTGAGCAAATTCGTCGAAACCACAAAAGATTATGCACTCGGCATTCGTCTTGGCAAGCAGGAAGTCAAGCATTTCCCCGACAAGGACTTGCCATATGTTGACCTTGGCAACTACTACATGATGGCTGGCGACACCATTAATGCCATCGAAAACTGGGAAATAGCCTACGACAAGTTCAAAGGCAACAAGAACATAGCAGCAACACTTTACAACTATTTCAAAGAAAAAGGAAATACGGAAAAAGCGGAGTATTACCTAAAGGAATATAACTCAAAATAGTAATTATCCTAAATCGTAATTAGGGAACGCCATCTATTATTCCTTAACCTTACTGTCCTTCAACCACTTGCAATTTGCAAATTCTGGCATTGCCAGGCACTTGTCCTCCATTGCACGCATTTTCTCCTGTTCTTCTGGAGTCTTGTCATCATAGCCCAGCAAGTGCAAAATAGCGTGTATTATAACCCTAAAGATTTCGGTATCCTCTGTATTATAAGTCTTTGCATTCTCTGCAACCCTATCTACACTTATATATATTTCCCCCGAAATCTTTCCTTTTTCATCCTCGGTATTGTCAAATGTAATAACATCAGTATAGTAGTCGTGCTTCAAGTATTCCTTGTTCATATTCAGCAAAAACTCGTCTGAACAAAAAACGTATGCAATCTTTCCTACCTTCTTTTTGTGAGATTCGATAACAGATTTAATCCAATTTTTCAAAGCAATATACTTTACCCTTGGTCTTTCTACATCTTCACAGAAAAAATCTACTGCCATAATTACTTCTCCTTTAAATTCTTTAAATATTCCTTGTATTTGTTTTTATAATAATCTCTTAACTTCAAATTCGACACTTGCAGCAATTCATTGAACCTAATTTCGCTTTCCTTTTCCTCGAAAGCCTTGTCGGGATTGCTGAGTTTGTACTCCTTTGCCTCGTGCGACTGGCGTTTCTGCTCGGTTTCGCGCTCGTTCTGGCTGTTCTCTGCCTGTAGCAAACGTGTAATTATCTGCTCCTGACGATTTACCGTCTGCTGCGTGACGTTACGGTTCACCAAATCCTTGATGTTCTGCTCCATCATCTTGTTGGCTTCCTTCAGATACTTGGCTGCATCGGGACTAAGTTCTCCATTCATCATATCGTTCATCATCTTCTGCATCATCTCCTGCTGCATAAGCATTTTGGCAAGTTGTTCGCCGCTCTGCGCCTGCTGACCGTTTTTCTTCATCTGGTCGAGCATTTGCTGCATCTGCTGTTTCAGTTGCTGCTGCATATCGCGCATCTGTCCCATCTGCTTCTGCTGCGGCTGTCCCTGTCCTTTGTTCTTGCACTTGTTGCAACTAGAATTCGAATTAGAATTGTTTTGCATCTGCATCTGCTGCTGTTGCATCTGGTCGAGCAATTCTGAAAGCAACAAAGCCAAGTTGTTTGCCGAAGTCAACACTTTCTGCTGCGAGGTTTGCGCCTGATATTTCTGTGAGTTGCCCAAAAAATCCATTACCGACGACAACCCTTTGCGAATCTCCATGACATCCTTCGACACCATTGAAGAAAGTCCCGGCACTCGTCCCGCCAAAGCATTTATGGAATCCCTTATCACATTAAAGTTATCGGTTATATTCTTCTGGCGAACAACATAGTCCTTGTACAGCGGCGACTTGTACGACAAAGGCTTCATTCCCGACATTATGTCTTCCTGGTCGAACGAGAAAGTGAGCACATTTTCGAGCAACTGCCTTACGTTCTCCATATTCTCACCGTTCTCCTCCATCTCCATCTGCGCCATCATCGAGTTCATCTTCTCCGACAACTGCTGCATCTTCTGCGAACTGTTCTTCTGCTTGTCCGAAGCCTTGTTGTTCTTGTTGTCGTTAAGGTCGTCGCTGGACTGCTGCATCTCGTTTGAAATGTCGTTCATCTCCTGCTTGAAATCCGACAACGGCATAGGTTCCTTCAAACCGGAATTCTTGTCTAGAGTCTTTTCGTACTCTTCCTTCAGTTTGTCGAACTGCTCATTCAGTTCGCTTTGCTCCTTCTTGAGTTCTTCCTGCGACTTGCTCTTATCCTTGGTTTCCTCGGCAAGTTTCTTTTCCTTTTCGGCAAGGTTTTCCATCTGGTCGGCAATGCTCTTGACTCGTTCCTCGACTTCGGAGCGCTTCAGCAGTTCGAGAGTATTGTCCATATTCTGCTCCATCTCCTCGACCGACATCTTGAACTCCTCCGACTTCTTGAAGAAATCGTCCTTGTTGAAATCCTCCATCAATTTCTTCATCTCCTCAATCATCTGGCGCATCTCGTCAGTCATAAGGTTTTCCATGAGGGCGTTTATTTCGGCCTGCTTCTTCAGAAGTTCCTCGCTCTTCGAGAATTGTTCCTTTGCCTGCTGAAGCTGGTTCTGCTCCTGCTTTATCTGCTCCATGAGCTGTTCGAGCTGGTCTTCCTTCTTGATGATGTCCTGCATAAGTTGCGAACGGTCGTATGGCGAAAGGCTTTCGTTGACAAGTTTGCGCTTCAACTCGTCGATGCTCTTCTTGATGTCCTCGCTGATTTTCTTTGCCTCATCAACCTTGTTCTCAGTTTCGCTGTTGGTCTGGTCGCTCATATCCTGCAAGTCCTGAGCCGACGGAATATTGAATTCCATAACCTTTGAGCGAGCAGTCTTAGGTCCGCTGTAACCGTCATTGTCGGCAACCTCGAAATAGTATGTAAGTTTGTTGCCATTATGCTCAACCGACGCAAAATCAAACGCATAGTAGAAATCCTGCGAACTCAGCCTCTGCGAGAACTGCACTGGCGACTTCGAAATTTCCTTGTCGCCGTCGAAACAATGGAAAGTCAGGCGGGTGAAGCCATAGTCGTCATCAATTGCCCCCTTGAAATACACGATTGCAGGATTGGTGCTGTCCTTCGCCTCGTTAACGACAATTGCCGGATAAAGGTCTGGAATTACACGGATGCGATACTTGATGTCAACAAGTTCGCTGAAATAGTCGTTGGCGACAAACAGCGAATAGTCGCTGCTGGCGGTAATGCGTTTGCTCAACTTGTACTCGCTGTTGTTCTTTTCGGTCGGCAGAACGGTGCTATCCATCACAACCACAAGCGAATCGAGGTTTGCCGTACCGAAAGTCCACACCACATTGGAGCCAATCGGCACTTCCATATCGCCAGAGTTCTTTATTTCAACGGCATCGAGACCAGTGTAAGCCATCGGCGTAATGTTCACCTTGAAATCCAAGATTATAGGAGCTGGCAAAACGCTTACCTCGTAATCCTTCGACTCTACATCCTGTGCCGTGAAATAGAACTTGAACGAATTATTCAGCGTCTTGAAGTCGTACTTGAATGTCGATGCCGACAGTTTTTCCATATAGAAGGAATTTCCGCCAAAGTTTATCATTACCTGTTCGGGAACGTAGTCACCTTTGACAGAAAGATTTACAGTAAAATCATCGCCCTGCCTTACCTGCAGCGAATCGTTTTCCAAGTAGAAAGCAAACGGTGCGGGCATCTCGAAATGCTCGTCGTACTTCACAATTCGCTCGGTGCCTTCGGTAACGATTGCCGGCTTGAACGAAATTATCAGCACAAAAACCAGCACGACAGGAGCCAAATACACCAGATACTTGACATTCTTCTTTATCTTTATTGCCGACAGGAACGGTATTGGCGAAAGTTTCTCGATTCTCTGCGAGATACTTGCATAAATAAGGTCGCGAGTTTCGGTATTTGCATCAAGTAATGAGTTGAGTTCCAAAGTGTTCTGCAACTTGTCGGCAACTTCGGGAAAATGTTTGCCAAGAATGCGACTAGCCTCGGAATACGATAAGCGTTTGCCGATTTTCAGAAGTTTGAGCAATGGCCAGAGTATCATAGTTACAAAGACAATCGCATAGAGCGTTATCGAGGATACAAATAGTGCGGTACGGAAAGCCGACGAGAATCTGCCGTAATATTCCGCTATCACAATAATGAGATACCACAGACCTGAAATGGCGAGCGCAAGTATAACACCCTTTACTATCTTGTTCAGATAGTATTTCCTGATAAACTTATCAAGTTTGGAAATCAGTATGTTATACTTTTCGTCCATTTAAATTTCAAAACGAACAAAAATAGTAAAAAACTACAATACTGTCAAAATAAAAATTAAGTATGGATAATTAATAATGGACTATTGACAATTAATCACCCCTTCGACTGACACTCAGGGGACTTTTGTTATTGTCAGTACACCACCTTCACCGTCATATTTGTTTCTTCCTTTAACTTGCTGGCAATATCGAACGAATACCTGTAATATTCAATGTCGGTAATGCGACCTGCATCATCTGTAGTGTACTTGTGAGTAAGTAGCAAAACTCTTGTCATCGCGCCATCGCTGTTATAGTTGCTACCCTTTATCTCCGACGGCATATATTTGGAAACCAATCCTTTGAAAGCTACAGACTCGGCATTGGGGAAACCGCCAAACATATCCGAAAAAGCCAGCACATCAATGTTAGGACGAGCAACATCGCTATACTTGTATTCAATAGTATCGTACCAATTTCCATCGTCCTCGCACAAGACAACAGTCATTTTTGCAATATTGTCGCCATCCCACAAATATTTGTTCCCGCACTCGGCATCACCACAAGCACTTAACCTTCCAGAATTGTATTCGTAGGCTGCAACCGTAACCGTATCTTCGGTTATCCTTTCTCTCTTCTTTACAAAACCATCCGAATCCAACGTAAGCGTCAACTTTTCCTTTGGCCCTTCGCATACAATTGTGTTCTTGCCGTATGTCACGGTAGCCTTTTCGGTAAATTCCGATTTTGCTCCAGCATTGTAAGTCGTAGAAACCGCAACCAAACGCCCCGATTCGTCATACTCAAAATCAACAACACGTTTCTGCCAGTCATCGTCGTTTATCAACAGTTGTTTTACAAGATTCTTAGGCTTTTCCTGAGCATCTCCCACAATGCTGTCAGTTTGCTCGGTCTGATTTTCTGCATTTGCGCAACTTAGACCAATCATGCATAACATTCCTATAACTAACATCAAGTTTTTCATAATCTTATTCATTTTAACGATTTAACTTCTTAACAACGAGAACACAATGAAAATATTGTACGCAAA